>JAITOY010000006.1 GCA_031289775.1 Synergistaceae bacterium | reverse complement strand
GATGCGCGTAATCGTTGATGGAAACGTTCTGGATTGGGTTTTGACGATGAGCGACGGCCATACGGAACGGATAAAAGTCCGCCGCGACGAACCTAATTCGTATTAGGGGGCATGGAGATGGAGTATCGGGAGGCGGTTGAAACAAAGACATTAACGTACCTGGACGAACTGGAGGCCGAGTCGATATATATTATCCGCGAGGTCGCGTCCGAGTGTGAGCGTCCCGTCATGCTCTACTCAATAGGCAAGGACAGCTCAGTGATGCTGCGGCTCGCCCTCAAGGCGTTCTATCCTGAAAAACCGCCATTTCCATTCCTGCACATAGACACGACGTGGAAATTCCGCGAGATGATCGAGTTCCGCGACCGCGTTTCGCGCGAACTTGGGGTTGAGATGCTCGTTTACCGCAACGAGGATGGAATCGCCCGGGGGATAAATCCGTTCGATCACGGCGCGGCCTACACGGACATTATGAAGACGCAGGCACTGAAGCAGGCGCTCGATAAACACAGATTTACGGCGGCCCTCGGCGGCGGACGGCGCGACGAGGAAAAATCTCGCGCTAAGGAGCGGATATTCTCCTTCCGCAACGAAGCTCACGCCTGGGATCCGAAAAACCAGCGGCCGGAGATGTGGAAGCTCTACAACTCCCTCATAAGGAAGGGCGAGAGCGTCAGAGTGTTTCCCATCTCGAATTGGACCGAGAAGGACATTTGGCAGTACATCAGGAGGGAGAACATCGAGATCGTCCCGCTTTATTTCGCTGCGGAGCGCACGGTTCTGTTCCGAGACGGCAATATAATCATGGTCGACGACGACCGTATGCCGATACTGCCCGGCGAGACGCCGGTGCGGAGGAAAGTGCGCTTTCGCACGCTAGGGTGCTACCCGCTGACCGGCGGCAGCGAATCCGACGCGTCGACGCTCGACGAGATAATAGAGGAAACATTGTCGGCCGCTACGTCCGAACGCACGAGCCGCGTCATAGACTACGAGGGCGCGGGCAGCATGGAGCGCAGGAAACGTGAGGGTTATTTCTAGAATGAAGGGCCTGCTAAAATTTATCACATGCGGCAGCGTTGACGACGGCAAATCCACGCTGATCGGACATCTGCTCTACGACTCCAAACTGCTGTATACCGATCAGAGACAGGCGCTTGAACTGGAAAGCCGCGTCGGCAGCCGAGGAGGGGAGATAGATTACTCGCTGCTTCTCGACGGGCTGATCGCGGAGCGCGAACAGGGCATAACGATAGACGTGGCTTACCGCTACTTCACGACTCACGCGCGCAGCTTCATAGTGGCCGACACCCCGGGGCACGAGGAATACACGAGAAACATGGCAGTAGGGGCGTCGTTCGCGGATCTCTCCGTCATCCTCGTCGACGCGTCGCGCGGCGTGCTCACTCAGACGAGGCGGCATGCCAGAATATGCGCTCTCATGGGCATACGGTATTTTGTTTTTGCCGTGAACAAGATGGATCTCGTAGGCTGTGGCATGGAGATATTCGAGCGCATAAAATCCGATATATTGGAACTGCAGAACGCGCTCTCGCTCGGATCCGTATATATGATACCCTTGTCCGCTACGGATGGGGACAATGTGACGAGATCCTCGGAGCGCATGCCGTGGTATAGGGGCGAAACTCTTATCTCGTATCTCGAAAATGTCGACGTCGAAAGCGGCGGCGAGCGTGGGTTTTATATGCCGGTGCAGAGGGTCTGCCGCCCCGATTTCTCGTTCAGGGGTTTTCAGGGTCAGATAGAGTGCGGAAGCGTTGCTCTGGGCGACGAGGTGACGGCGCTCCCGAGCGGCGAACGCGCAGTAGTGAAACGGGTTTTCGTCACGGACAGAGAGTGTGGAGAGGCCTCTGCCGGACGCCCCGTCACGATATGCCTCGATCGCGAGGTTGACGTCTCGCGCGGCTGCATTATCGCGCGTGACGCGGGGCTGTCGGTGGCCGGTTCGTTCACAGCGTCCATGCTGTGGATGGACGACTCGCCGCTGGCGCCGGGCGCGGATTACATGGTGAAGATAGGGACAAAGATGCTGCCGTGCGTCGTTACCGCAATACACTACAAGATTGATGTCAACACGGGACGCGGCCTCCAGGCCCCTACGCTCGTTAAAAACGAGCTAGGGAGGTGTGACGTGTCGTTATCGCAGGACACGGTGATCGATTCCTTCAAAACCCATAAGACGATGGGCGAGGTGCTTTTGATCGACCGCGTGAGCAACGCGACGTCGGCTTGCGGCGTCGTGGAAAGCATCGGCACGGTAACGTCGTCCGGACATGCGTCGACATTTCGCGGCGACTTTCTCTCGGCAGGCGCTAATATTTTCGACGAGTTTTACTGCGGTGTGGCAGGCAAAAACATACAGCGATCTGCCGTGCCGCCAGAGACATATGAACTTGGAAGCCGGATTCCGATCGGCGGCGATAGCTATCGCTACCCGAAAAACTTCGACATACTGATCCTGTCCGCCGCCGCAGCCGTGTCGATAAGGCGCGGCGTCGTGGACGCAGTCATTCCGCTGGAAGATTTCGCATACTCTGGCGAACCGCTCGTCGACGAAAACGGATTTGGAATTCGCGCCGGATCGTCACGAGACGCGGCGGATTTTCTGGATGAGTATAAAAAAATGGGCAAAGATGAAATTGCCGAGTTTTACAATAAATGGTTGTCATTCGACGCGTTTCGCAGGGTAGTGTTTCGGTAACGTCTCATTCTCACGCATATGATATCCGCAGGCTGGCAGGGCAACAGCATTTACTTTCAACCTAATTCTAATTTTGAGTCAAATAAAAGCATCTTTGACTCGGGAAATGGCATTATATCATAAAATCAGCCCTCCTTTAAAAACGAGACGTCAAAAGCCCGGCTTCCGAGTTGTCCGCCGTATGCCGCTTGGGTTTGAACTCTGGTATAATATTCATGCTGATTTTGGTTTTGGTTATCGCTGTAGGTTTTAGCGGGATTTTACCACAGATTCCATACATTATATACAAGAGGGTGATTGGTATGGATTTGATCAATTCTCATCCAGTGCTCGAGTTCTCTCATGGCGAGAGGGTCTCCTTCAGCTTCGACGGCAGGAGCATGGATGGCTTCGAGGGGGCGCCGATAGCGATGGCGCTCCACGCAAATGGGTTGAGGATCTATCGCAGGACTCCTAAGATGCGTCGGGCTCGAGGTTTTTTCTGCGCTATAGGCAAGTGCAGTTCGTGTTTCATGGTTGTCGACGGCGTCCCTAACGTGCGCACCTGCGTGACGCCCCTCAAAAGGGGCATGAATGTCGAGACTCAGGAGGGGCACGGCAGCATTAAACTTACCCCGGACGAGGCAGTTTGACATGAGGGAGCTGAAGACGGACATACTTGTCATAGGCGGAGGGCCGGCCGGCCTGAGCGCGGCTGCGGCTGCGGCGCGAGCCGGCGCGGAGGTGACGATCGCGGAGAGCGACCTCCACCTCGGAGGTCAGCTCGTCAAGCAGTCTCACAAGTTTTTTGGCAGCAAAGAGGAGTACGCCGGAATCCGCGGGTTCGAGATAGCGAAAATCCTTAAAGATGAGATAGCGCAATACGGCTCTCGCGTCTCGACAATGCTGAACACTACTGTGAGCGGCTATTATGGGGACGAGGGCGTCGTAACTGCGATGACCGGCGAGGAGGAATACCTGCGTATAGCTCCAAAGCGGATCGTCATCACGTCGGGCGCGCAAGAGAGGCTCATACCGTTCCCGAACAACGACATCCCCGGCGTATACGGGGCCGGCGCTGTGCAGACGCTCATGAACGTCTATGGCGTCGTGCCTGGGAAGAGGGTTCTAATGATAGGCGCCGGAAACATTGGCCTAATAGTGAGCTACCAGCTCATGCAGGCTGGCGTCGAGGTAGTGGCCATACTCGAGGCCATGCCAAAAATCGGCGGTTACTGGGTACACGCCGCAAAGGTGAGGCGCCTCGGCGTACCTATACTGCTGCGGCACTCAATAAAGCGAGCTCTTGGCGGCGACCTCGTCACCGGCGCGGAGATTTTAGAGCTCGACGACAACTTCAGCCAGGTTGGCGAGACCGAGACGGTCGAGTGCGACACCATCTGCCTCGCCGTCGGCCTCACCCCGACAAATGAGCTGCTCTGGCAGGTGGGATGCAAGATGAAGTACGTGCCGTTCCTCTGCGGGCATGTGCCATTTCGTGACAAAGAGATGAGGACGTCGAACGAAAAAATCTGGATGGCAGGCGACGTGAGCGGGATAGAGGAGGCGAGCGCGGCTATGATAGAGGGCCGTTTAGCCGGCCTTGGCGCCGCTAAGTCTCTTGGGCTGAATATCGAGCCGGGTGGATTTGAAAAATACTGGTCGCGTCTCAACAGCCTTCGGGCCGGCGAGGTTGGGGAGAAGATACGGGTCGGGGTGTCGGCGGTTGTTGTCGATGGTTGGGCTGATGTCCAATGAAGGCGAGCGCGACCTTTGAGAGCGGAGTTTTGACGGATGAGCGCCCAGGCGCGGTGAAACCTCCCCGGGATCTGTGGGAAAAACACAAGGGCGGGCTTGTCCTCGTCGAATGCCCGCAGAGGATACCATGTAACCCTTGCAACACGTCCTGTCCGACAGGCGCGATAGTTCCGTTCGAAGACATCAACAACGTGCCGACGATAAACTACGAAAAATGCACAGGCTGTGCCATGTGCGTGGCGAAATGCCCGGGCCTCGCTTGTTTTGTGGTCGACCTGACCTGGGGCGAAGAGATCGCGCTCCTAAAACTGCCATATGAGATGCTTCCGCTCCCACAAAAGGGCAGTACGGTGAAGTGTCTTGGGCGCACAGGAGAGATTGTCTGTGAGGGCAAAGTCGAAAACATATTGGAGCCGTTGAAGGATCGTACAAAAGTGGTTCATGTCGCGATACCGAGTGACAAAGTCGGCGACGTGAGAGCGATCGAGGTGGCGTGAGATATGCGCGAAGAAGACATCGTAGTCGGCGGCGGCGCGCATGGCGCTGCGGCCCGGACGTAGCCGCCATGGTTCCGAAAGCGGCGGCATCCACCCATACGCCACGCCGTTCATGCCGCGACCGCCCTCCCAGCCTTCGGCTTCACGACGATGATCGTCTACGTTTTTCTTACTCTTCGTATGTCATTTCGAGAGCGTCGTGTACTTTCTTCTCCAGATTGCTCTGTTCATACGGTTTTACGACATAGTTGCTCGCCCCGACGACGGCGGCTTTGCGGACGAATTCCTCCGTCGCGTGCGCCGTCACGAAGATCGCCGGGATGCCAGCCTTTGACGGAATCGTTTTGATGAGCTCCAGAAACTCGAAACCCGACATCTCCGGCATCTCTATGTCGATGAGCATAAGATCGATGTTCGTAGTCGCGAGTATCCTCATAGCGGCTTTCGGGGACTTGGCGATCCGCACGTCGAACTTTGGCGTCAGTATCTCGGTTATGCGTATCAAGTGCAGGTTGACATCGTCAAGCGCCAGGATGACTTTTCTCCCTGTCAATTCCTTCCAGCCAGGTTTAATAGCATCTCCCCCGGATTCTTCCGCGCTTTTTTCCGCAGTGTTTTTTTCGTCCTTTCCCTCGCTATTTTCCTCAAGGTATTGCCAGACATTCTCATCATCTGGTAAATCCTGCAAGTCCAAATCCGGCATTTTAATTTCCTCCCTCGATTTCGAAACAAATTCTTTAAGTAAACGCTGATATAGCGATTAATACATCGCTTCCTTAATTTTCAGCCAGCTTCGCCCTGAGAGCCTCGCACATCTCGGACGCCTCGTCGTAGTCGAAGGACTCAGCCGAATTACAAATCGCAGCCAGCTCGGCGTCGATATCGCCTCTGAACGACATCCCCTTCAGTTCCGCTATTTTCGCGTTTACGTCGTTCATAGCCCCCGATTCACAGGCGAGCCTCATACCCTCCAGCGCCGAGAGCAGGGACGCCAATTCCGTCGGTTTTTTCTCAACCGTTTCCTGGCCCGCCAAAAGCGACGTCTTCGACAACTCGTCGCGGAATTTGATGACCGCCTCGCAAAGTTCGTCGTTGCGCTCAAGGCAGAACTCGTAATTCCCTTCCCTTGACGCGCTCTCCAGGTCTCGCGCCAGCGTTGAGATCGAGCCCACGCCTATCGTGGCCATAATGCCTTTCACCGCGTGGGCCTTTATGGAATAGTTCTTCCAGTCGCCCTGGCCTTTGAATGTCGCAAGTTCGTTCGCGAATTTTTCAAAATCGGAGTAGACCTGCCTCAAAACGGTAACGTAGCTCGCCATGTTCCCAATGAGCGCTAAGGCGGCTGGCACGTCCAGCTCGTCTATCGCCTCCAGCTCGCGCTTCAGTTCGTCGTAGACGTCCTTGTCAGGCTGCTCCGGAGCCTCTATTTCGCCGCCGCGCAAGCGTTTATCCCTCGGGATCCATTTTTCAATGACGTCGTAAAGCTTGCGTGACTCTATTGGTTTGGCTATATAGTCGTTCATGCCGCTTTTGAGGAACATCTCCCTCATTCCGGAGACGGCGTTGGCCGTAAGTGCAATTATCGGCACATCGCGGCACGTCTCGATCGACTCGGCGAGAGCCCTTATGTTTGACGTCGTCTCAATGCCGTCCATGCCCGGCATCATGTGATCCATAAGCACGATATCGTATCTGTTGGCGCTGACCATCTCTATAGCTTCAGATCCGCTCAAACACGTGTCGATCCGCATCTTGAACGGAGAGAGCAACCCTCTCGCAACAGTGAGGTTTGTCTGCACGTCGTCAACGACGAGCACTCTGGCATCGGGGGCGACGAAGTGGACGGTGTTCGGCACGTCAATGAGCGGAGATATGTTCTTATCGCCGTTCAGGACGTTCGCGATAGATATCGCGTGGACTGGAATGGGTATTGTCTCCACGTCTGCCCTGATCGTCTGGCGGGAGTAGTTCGCCATGGAAACCGGGATTGGCGCCGAGCCACCGGCCTCGGCCATTATCGGCAGCGCGACGTCGAGCTCGACCTGGGCTATTAACGCATGGGAATATTTCACACCGCTTTTGATCTTGCGTTCGAACTCCTCCCGATTCCGGGCCCAGACGATTGGGATGCCGAGATCGTCGCAGGATCGTTTAATAGACTCCCAGAAAAGCGACCTCGCCTCGAATACGAGGATAGACTTCCCCTCCGGTTCCCTCACGACCGCTATGGCCTTGTTTTCCGCTATAGCTTGAGGGATGAGGGCCGTGAATGTCGTGCCGACGCCATGCTCGCTCTCAAAGGTTATCCCTCCGCCCATAGCCTCGCAGAGGCGCTTTGTGATCGAGAGTCCCAGGCCGGTGCCCTCAATGCCCTGCATCTCCGTGGCGTTCACCCTCGCGAAGTCGCCGAACAGCTTGTCCTTGTCCTCTTGTTTTATTCCCATGCCGCTGTCGGCGACGGTGATGACGAGCTCCACCGTGTTCCCCGCGTCGTCCCTGTCGCCGCCCGCGACAGCGAACGAGACGTAGCCCTTCAGCGTGTACTTGACCGCGTTGCTCAGAAGGTTCACCAATATCTGGCGGATCCTCGTCTCGTCGCCAACGAGTTGGTGGGGAAGGCGAGGGTCTATGAACGCCATGAAACGGAGTGTCTTGTCCGTCAGCTTCGTCTGGATCATGTTTATCACGTCGTTGAACACGGACACCAGGTAATAAGGGGCGTCCGTGATCTCCAGCCTTCCAGACTCGATCTTCGAGAGATCCAGTATGTCGTTTATGATGGACAGCAGGTTTGTCCCGGCGTGATGTATGCCGACGGCGTGATTGTGGACAATTTCCGAGAGATCCTCGCGAAGGATGAGCTCCGAGAGGCCTATAACGGCGTTCATCGGGGTGCGAATCTCATGGCTCATGCGAGACAGAAACTCGCTTTTTGCCTTTGTGCCGGCCAACGCCGTCTCCTTGGTCTGCACGAGACTGTTCAATATCTCGCCGCGCATGACGGCCGACGCGAGCAGAAGGCCGCCGGAGGCAAGGATGTCCTCCTGAGTTTTGGAGTAAGGGTGCTCCTGAGATGAGTGGCTGCTGAACGCTATGAAGCCCCAGAAGCTTCCCCGCAGTATGATCGGGATTGCGATGATCGAGCTTGCGCCGTCGAGCAGGGCGAGCTTCGCCGCGTCGCCGGCCGACGACGCGGCGGAAAGTGTGACGCTATTCAGCGAATCGACGGACTTGCCGTCCCACTCCGGCATGATTTCGCTCCATAAAATTCCAATGCGATATGGCGCGTCGCTCCCCTCCACGCCTCTTTTCCAGTCCGCGATGAGATCCGCGCGACGACCGGAATCCTCCGGGAGGACTCGCCACAGGCGGGCGACGTCGGCGTACACGCTCTCCCCAAGGATCAAAAGCGCCTCCATCACCGCGTCCATGGAGTCGGAGTGTATGTCGGCTATGAGAATGCTCGCGGCGGAGTTTACCGCGCGGAGTAACCTGTTTTGCTGGGTCATCTTATACCTGCTGTACTGCCTCGCTATAAGGAACACGGCGGTCATGGCGGCTAGCGCGACTAGGAACCTGAACAGCGGCATCTCTACGAGGCGGAGATCTTTGTCTATAACGAGCCCCAGTTCCTCGCTCCTGGCTCTATCGCTGTTCATGCCGACGAGGCGAAGCCGGTAAAGACCGCCCTTCAGGTTCGTGTAGCTCACCTCAGTGGCGCGATCCGTGGGGTAAGTCGTAGGGACGGCATCCAGGCCTTCGAGGAGGACGGAGACGCTGTTCCCGTTTGTGGAGCGGAAGCTCAAAAGCGCGAAGTTCACGGTTACTCGGGAGGCCTCGGCTGGTATCGCGATCGTCCCAGAGGGGTTCTCGATCAGCTTGTCGTCGACAATGACGCTGTTTATGACGAGCTTGGGCGCCGCTGAGTTCGCTTGCCAGTTGGTCGTGTCTATGCCGCAAATTCCAGTGACGGTCGGTATGTAGAGTGTTTTGTTTTCGGAGAGTAGGCTCCATGAGTTCGCGGTGATGGACGAGGACAGGCCGTCGTGCCTGCCAAGAGCCTGTATCACCAACGGGTCGCTGGACAGCAGGTTCGACCGTTTGCAGATCGATATGCCGGACGCGCCGAGGAACCATATTTCGTCATCCCCGGTAAGCTTTATGTCGAAGACGCTGTTGTCGTACCCGGCCAGTTTGCCTATGCGCCTCACGCCGGAGTCATTTAGGAACGAGACGCCGTTTCCGGTCGAGACCCATATGCCCTCGTTCTCCTCGTCTACCGCCATGCGCAGAATTACCCCAGAGCCGAGCCCGTCGGCCTCGGAGATGTTTGTCACTATCTCGCCCTCTATCCTGTAAATCCCGTCCCCGTCGCTTCCGGCGTAGATGACCCCGTCTGCTGTCTGTATCGCGTTCAATATCACGGAGGCGGCGAGTCCCTCCGCCTCCGTGTAGTTTCGCGCGACGGTGTCGCCCTTGATTATCGAGAGCCCGCCAGCCGTGGAGACGATGGCGCCGCCCATTGTCGGGAGTACGGCGCGTGCGCGTTCGTTCGCGAGTCCATCCCTCTCGCCAAGCGAGACGATGTCTCCTGTCTCCTCGTTGTAGCGCACTACGCCAAAGTTGCGGTACGTGCATATCCACAAACTGCCATCCGGACCCTCCTCGATGTCCCTGACCCTGACGCCGGCGAGAAATTCGGTGAGCTCGTTCACCACCTCGCCTCCGCCCTCCTCCCTGATGTACAGTCCGTCGTCCGCCCCGATATAGAGCCTGCCGCGATATTCTGTGATCGCGTTCACCGTGTGCTCTTCAAACATACCGAGCGAGAAAGAGACGTCCTTGAACTTCGACCTGGACGCGAGCAGGATTCCGTTCCTCGAGGAGGCAAACCAGTAATTCCCCTCGTAATCCTCGATCACGTTTTCGAGCGAGTTGTTTAAAAGAGCCCCGTCAACCGGGAGGAAAACGCCGTTCTGTATGTATCCCATGCCAGTGTCGGACACCGCCCATACTCGCCCGAAGTCGTCCTCGTAGAAGCTGTTGATATTGGTCCTGCTGCCAGCGCTGATCGTATTAACCTCCGGCGAAGCCTCCGGATCGTACAAAACGATCCTGTTGTCCGACGCTCCGAAAAAAACGCGCCCGTCCGATGAACAGTATACGGAAACGATGAAAATACCGTTTAAAAAATCGTCCGGCGTTCTGCGGACGGTTCTATCCTCACGGAGCGCCAGAACGCTCCCATCGTTCAAGACACACCACAGGTCGTTTTCGAGGGACAAAGCTATGTCGACAGAATATATCCGCTCATGCCCCGGAATAGAGACGGCCGAAACCTCCAGCTCTTTAGTTATCCGCGCGATCCCTGATACGGTCGCGACGTAGACGTCACCCGCCGAGTCCTCCTCGATGTCGCGAATGGTCGACGATGGAAGGCCATCCTCGACGCCTAAGATCGTGAACTGGCCATTTCTGTATATGGCGAGCCCAGAGTCGTTTGTTCCCACCCACAGACTGCCGGGAGAGTCTTCGAACAGCGTTGAAATATTATCTGTCGGGAGCGTACCGTCCGCCCTTCCAAAGATCCTGGAGTGTTGTCCGTCGAAGCGGATGAGACCGTTGTAGCTTGCGATCCAAATATACCCGTCGCTCGTCTGAAGCGCCATATTTGCGACCGTGACCGGTATCTCGCTGCCGTCCGAGAAGTGAACCTGTATATAGTCCGACATAAAACTGTAGTCGGCGCGCGCCGCCGCCGCCCAGACGAAGAGCGGGACGAGGCTTAACGCAAGACTCGCCGCGATGGCACGACACGATATTTCGCTTTTTTTAGTCAGGATACGCCCCTCCCAATCTCACGTGATAGACGCGATAATATAACATAAGGACGGCGCTAAAAGCTCACTCTGTCGGGGGTATTCTCCGTGTTTCAGAGCTTGCTGGTTATAAGCGGCTCGTCGCTGGGAACGTTATATCATGAGTGTATCTACTATTCATGAAAAAGCAATTGTCAAATTAACTTCGGCTGATTTTTTAAGACGATAAAGAGAAAAGCATAAGTGGTGAGGATTTTAAGGAAAGTTCAAGGCCCTCTCGATAAAATGCCACAACGACAGTTGACGCGCCGCACGAGACAGTATAAAATCACCTACGTCGTCGGGGTGGCGGAACTGGTAGACGCGCTGGATTCAGGATCCAGTGGGCGAAAGCTCATGGGGGTTCAATTCCCCCCCTCGACACCAGATAAATCGTAATAGTTACGAATAGATGTCAAAAACTCGGATAAAATCCGGGTTTTTACTTTTTATAAGATAACAATTAGTAATGTTTACGATCCTTGAATATTATATATCACCGTGTAAAGAACTCAAACTCAAAATTTTTACACGGTGGAGGCATGGATGATGTCACTGACTGAGTTGCAGATAAAAAACGCTGCGCCGCAAAGCAAACCATATCGCATGAAAGACGATGGCGGTCTTTATTTGGAAGTTCGCCAAACAGGAAAGAAAGTTTGGCGTATGCGCTATTGGATAAAGGGCAAAGAAAATATACTGACTTTCGGAGATTATCCAACTGTGCGCCTAAAGGACGCGAGAGCGAAGCGCGACGAAGCTCGAAGGCTGCTTGCGGATAATATAGATCCCGCTGTTCAACGAGACACAATAAAAATGCAGTCCGATCAAAAAACATTCAGTAACCTCGCGCTTCGAGCGTCCTGTTACCTCCGCGACCTGATCCGCCCCAAAAGTATTGATGAGCATGTCGAGCGGCGAGTCAGGGAATCTGATGGAGTCGATATTCGAAATCAGCTCGTCGCGGATCGCCAGCGCCTCCTGATTGATCACGTTGTTGCCATGATCGTCCTTCAGAATTTTCCACTCCGTTATCGGTTTGCCATCGTCAGTATGACCGATGGGAACCTCATGATATTCCTCTATCGGAAACGAGTTTTGCAGGAAGCTCAGCAGCGCCTGTTTGGGCGTCAGGTCGATGTCATCATAGGTGTCGTCCTCTCCCATGCGCCTAATCGCCTTGTTCAGCGCGGCTTCGTCCGTTTTGGTGAGCTGTATGACGGCTGAATTGCCATTTTTCAACTGCTTCTCGATATCCGCAAGCAGCGAGGGCATTTTCATGGCCCGAATAACCTGCCCGATTGATGACTGCTGAGAGTTCCAGAACTGTGACACGGCCCGCTTCCTTGCGGCTCCCCTCTTCCTCGGGTCTTTTTCTTCGCCGGCGATGCCGTCCAACGCGGCGTCCATACGCTGCAATACATGTTGCCAGCCGCGCGCGATCTCGTTATATATCTCTTTCTGCGAATCCGTAAGATTATGTTCCAGCCGCCGGTACGTGACACCCTCTTTACTATATTTTCCCGCACGAAGGGATAACGAACGTGAGATATAAGCGCCCATCCCCTTCATATCACGGGCGACAAGTTCCATTGCCGCTGTGCCGCCTCTTTTGATCTGATCCAGAAACGCCGGGCGGTTGACGAACGACGTGCCCGGCCCCCACAGCCCCAGCCTATCGAGCATCCCCAGGTTCTTCACCTCGGTCGCCCCTGTGGCAGAGACGTACAATACGCGAGCTTTCGGATAAGCCTGCGTCAGAGCGAAGATGTTTTTCGCCGTGTCGGACGCGGCTTTTTTCCTCGCGAATCCTCCCTCTTTTTTCTCTTCCTCCTCGATGAGATTATTCGCGGCGTGTGCCTCGTCCAGCGCGATAACGCCGTCAAAATCTTTGCCAAGCCAGCCCATGAGCTGATTTAAACGCTTGCCGTCGCTGCCCCGGATCATGGGATAAGTCGTAAACATAATGCCCTTCCCCTGTTTCACCGGGGTATTCATATCAGCGAATTTTTTCTTACCGAACAGCATATCCCCATCGTTGCCGATGTCGATCCAGTCACGCCGGGCATCTTCTTCAAGCGAGTCATTCTTTGATATCCAAACGGCCTTGCCATTGCCGTGTCCCTGCGCGAGCTGATCCGTAATGACGCCAGATATCTCGCGCCCC
>JAITOY010000004.1 GCA_031289775.1 Synergistaceae bacterium | reverse complement strand
GGCGCTGACGGCAGTCTCACGTTCGGGTTCCTCGGCCAGCCGGCAGGCAGCTACACGATCAGGGTTACAGCGGTCGAGCCTGCATCGGCCCTCGACGCCAACTCCACAGGCCTGAGCACCTCCGTAGCCGTCACCTCCGACGAGCGCGGCGGTAGCGGCGGCGGCGGTTGCGACGCTGGCTTTGGCATACTCTCGCTTCTGGCTGCCGGCGCGTTCGTGACGCTCCGCAAGAAGGGCTAAACTGTTACGACATCTCCAAGAGTTACGCGCAAGCAAAAAGAGGAGCCCGAAAGGGCTCCTCTTTTTTGATCGTCGCCGATATCCGCAACGGATCAACTTCCTATATCTCTGGTCGGGGTTTTGCCTCTTTCAGAGGCGAACCTTCCTGCCGGCATCATCGGGGCAGTCTCTTTTTTATGCCAGTCGTTTAATCCCAATTTCATCGAATCTCTTTCTCGCGTATGCCGACGTTTCCCGCTTGTCTTGCCGAAGTTCTTCTATTTCTTGCTTCGTCAATGGTCTTGATATGGACAAAGGCTTTTCCCTCTGACTCTGTAAAGGCTTCGTAATTTCCGCCATAAATTCCACTCTCCTTTAGAAAATCGTTCAGCGATGACATATCAAGCGTTCCGTCTGATAATTGCACTCCAAAAATTTTCTGAATATCACGCTTAGTTTTGTCGGACAACGCAATGGCCTTGTTATTATCATGCTGGGTACTTAGAGATATCATGTCAACAACGTTTCCTCCACGCGCTTCAATATAATGCCGGATCTCGCCGAGTGTACTTCCCATCGTGACCATGTCGTCAATCACAATATAGTCACGGCCATTTTGCACATCACCGTCGAATTCTGGGCGAATAAACAATCTTACGTTTTGTCCAGCCCCGGTATGGCTAACTATGTTAGATTGGAGAATGTTCTCATCAACTTCAAGGCCGGACACTTTCCCTATGTACTCCGCAAGCACCTGAGGTATTTTATTTTTACCAGCGCTCTCTACTGCGTGAATCCCAACTAAAATAGCGCCAGCGCGTTTTTTTGCCAGTTCAGAAAATATAACAGCGCGCACGATTTTGTCAAGAGCGTACTCCCGTTCTTGACAGTTGAGAATAAAAGAGTCAGGACATTCGAGGGGACGCTTGCCAAACGTACGCCATTGCCGTTTTGAGTTGATGAACCTTTCTGCTATACTTCGCGTTACGACGAGGTGAGATGAGCGATGGGTTTCAGCGGTGATATGAACAGATTGCAGGCGATCATAGAGGAATTTGAATCCGAGGGCCTCGGCATGGAGGACTCGCTCGCCCTCTTCGAGGAGGGCGTCGGTCTGGTTCGCGTCTGCCGGGAGTATCTGGAAGAGACAAAACGGAGGGTGACGATTCTGACAAGCGATCAGGAAGCGGAGAGTGAGATTGCCGATGAAGGAGAGTAAAAAAAACGCTCTTGAGGTTTTGAGCGAACAGTACGTAGGTCTGTTCGACGACCATCTCAGGAAGCTTCTGGAAATCCGGAACGGAATACCAGTTCGGCTCGCGGAGTCGATGGATTACTCCCTTCTCGCCGGCGGCAAGAGGCTGCGTCCGGCGCTTTGCCTCGCCGCCGCGGAGCGCTGCGGCGTCGCGCCGGAGAAGGCCCTGCCTATGGCCGTCGCGATAGAGTTCATACACACAGCGTCCCTTATACACGACGACCTGCCCTGCATGGACAACGACGATCTGAGGCGAGGTATGCCGACGAACCACAAGGTCTTTGGGGAGAGCCTCGCCCTCATAGCCGGCGACGCCCTCCTGATATGGGCGTTTGGACATGCCCTCTCGCACCTTCCGGATATGGGAATCCCGTATGACAGGGTTGCGAGGGCATCGGCGCTTCTGGCCGAGGCATCGGGCCCCATGGGCATGTGCGGCGGACAGACGCTCGACACGGACACCGCGAGCAGGCGCCTGGAGGAGGGCTTCGTTTACAGCATAGCGGCGGCGAAAACGGCCGCACTCATCCGCGTATCTGTTGTCTCCGGGGCTATTCTTGGCGATATCTCAGACACGGATCTCCGATGTTATTACGACTATGGGACGCACCTCGGGCTTGCCTTCCAGATCGTGGACGACATACTCGACGTCACGGCGAGCAGGGACGAACTCGGGAAAACTCCCCACAAGGACGAGGCCCAGGACAAGCTCACGTTCGTCTCGGCTTACGGGCTCGAGCGGGCAAAAAGTCTCGCCATCGAGGAATCCGAGGAGGCGATGCGCGCCTTGGAGGAGCTTTTCCCTGAGGGCGATCTCCTGATGGATCTCGCCAGTTTTCTGGCGGAGCGAACTTTTTAAATGGCGAGCGGCGAGCGCGACGCCCGAAAAAGCGTCTCACTTCTGAAGTCCGTGAAGAACTACAAAGGCCTCGTCTCGCTGGGGAGTGTCGAGTTAGCGGCTCTATGCCGCGAGATAAGGGATCTCATCACAGATGTTACGCTGAAAAACGGCGGCCACCTCAGTGGCTCGCTCGGCGCGGTCGAACTGTGCGTCGCGCTTCTTCGCGTCTTTAACCCCGAGAGGGATAAAATAGTGTTCGATGTCGGCCATCAGACGTACGCGTATAAAATACTCACAGACCGGCTCGACAGTTTTCACACCCTCCGCACAAAAGGAGGAATATCCGGCTTTCCGCGCTGCGGCGAGAGCAGGTTCGACGCTTTTGACGTTGGGCACAGCAGCACGTCGATCTCCGCCGCTCTCGGCTTCGCGAAAGCGCGAGACCTCATGGGCCAGGGGCACGAGGTCGTAGCCGTTATAGGCGACGGGGCGCTTTTGAACGGGCTTGCGCTCGAGGCGCTCAACAACATATCATCGAGCGGCACGAAGCTCACAGTGATCCTGAACGACAACAAAATGTCCATCAGCCCGCGCGTCGGCGGCATGGCCGAACACCTCGCGAAGCTCTCCGTCAGCGTACCGTACAAAAGGCTGAAACAATTTGTGAAGGATCAATGCCGCGCGGCGCCGGGCGGTTCTCTTGAGGAGAAGATCGGCCGGCTGAAGACGAAGCTGAAGTCGCTTCTCCTGCCAACCAATATATTCGAGGCAATGGATATGAGCTACTGGGGCCCGTTCAACGGGCATAACGTGACTGAGATGGAGGAGATATTCGAGCTGTCGAAACAGTATCCACGCTCGCTTCTCATACACGTCGTAACGGTGAAAGGAAAGGGCTGTCCCGAGGCGGAGGAGAAGCCAGCCGCCTTCCACGGCATAGGGTCCGGCACAATCATCGGTAAAGAAGCGCCGCCGAAAACCCCCCCGAACGATTGGAGCCAGGCCGTATCGGAGCTGCTGTCCGGCGCCGCTGAGGCCGACGGGCGTCTCGTCGTTTGTACCGCGGCGATGATCGAGGGGTCGCGCCTCACTGCTTTTAAGGAAAAATACCCCGGCCGGTTTTTCGACGTCGGCATAGCCGAGGGGCACATGCTCACTTACGCGGCTGGCCTGGCCGCCGGAGGTATGCGCCCTGTCGTCTGCATATATTCAACGTTCTTGCAGAGGGCAATGGATCAGCTCGTGCATGATATATGTCTCCAGAGGCGCCCGGTTCTCCTGGCAGTGGACAGGTCTGGGCTGAACGGCGAGGATGGCGAGACACATCAGGGGCTTCTTGATATGGCGTGGGGGCGTTGCGTCCCAGGGCTCGTCATCGGCGCCCCGAGGGATAAAATCGACCTCGCCTTTATGGTCTCAGGCTGGCGGGAGCGTGAAATTCCTGTAATGCTGCGCTATCCGAAGGGACGCGCGCCGGAGTCTGTGGGCAGAGACTCCCGAAACTCGAGAAAAAGTCCCTCGGCCCCGGCCCCGTGGGGCGCGGCCGAGGTGCTGCGACAGGGTGAGGGGCTGTGCCTTCTTGGGGTGGGAAGCTCAGCGGAGACGATGTTGGAAGCGGCGGACTCCCTCCATGAAACTTCCGCCGGGGCCGGGAAAAATTTCCCGAGTCCGACAGTCGTCGACCTTCGTTTCGTGGCGCCGCTCGACTGGAAGACGCTGGACGCCATCCTGGCCTCTCACGATTTTCTCATAGTAGCAGAGGACGGATACGTCGACGGAGGGGTCGGCGAAGCGATAGCGGCCCGCGCCGCCTCGGTGACCTGCGGGTGCAGGGTCATGCCGGCCGGCGTCGCGAACGAATATGTCGCGCACGCCTCCAGGACGCAGCAACTGAACGATTATGGGCTGACGGTGTCCGGGATAATACAGGTAATAGACGAGTTTTGCGATAAGGAGAAGTACGCTGATGCCGCTGATCGGGATCCATGGGGACGGGAACAAAAAATCCGGCGCTGAGGCGTCTTGATAAACTGCTGGTAGAGAGGGGGCTCGCCCCGTCTCGTGAGGTTGCGAGGGACATGATCCAAAGCGGCGCCGTCGAGGTCTCCGGTTTCCCTCAGTCGAAACCGGCGTCGATGTTCCCGGCCGACGCGAGCGTGAGTGTGTCGGCCGGCGGGGAGCGATGGGTCAGCCGAGGAGCTTACAAGCTCATTAAGGGCCTCGACGAGTTTGGAGTAGACCCGGCCGGTTTGAGCTGCGTCGACATCGGGGCATCCACGGGCGGCTTCACTCAGGTTCTTCTGTCTCGCGGCGCTTTGCGGGTCGCGGCTGTGGATGTCGGCTATGGGCAGTTAGCCTGGGTTTTGAGGAACGACCCGAGGGTTCTGCTCCTCGAGCGGACGAACGCGCGATATATCAAGACTGCCGACATCGGCTGGCAAGCCGACATCTTGACGGTCGACGCGTCGTTCATTTCGCTTCGCCTTCTTCTCCCAAGCATGAAGGGCCTCCTCTCCGAGAAAGGCCGTATAATAGCGCTTGTAAAGCCGCAGTTCGAGGTGGGCAGAGAGCGGGTTGGCAAGGGCGTCGTGCGCGGCGCGGCCATACACGTCGAGGTGCTGCGCGGCGTCGCCGATTTTGCGAGCGAAGCCGGGCTTTCTGTCGTAGGGGCTTCTTACTCGCCTATACGTGGGCCCGAGGGGAACATAGAGTTCATTTTTCTGTTGGGCGAGCCCGGCGAGGCGCCGTCGTCCCCCATAGACTTCGAGTCGCTTGTGAGCGAGGCTCACGAAAAACTTTGACCAGCCCGCCTGTTTTTTGCGCGGCTGGCGCGTCGAAAATTGCTGAAGGTGATTGTATGTCTGAACGGGTTGTTGGGCTCTTTTTCAAGAGCGACAGTGAGAACGGGGCGAGAATAGCCAGTCTCATAAAGTCGGCCGATTACGACGCCAGCGTGAATTTTACGTTTTGGGCGCCCGACGACGGATATCCGGACGCCGGGAGGGACTTCGGCGATATGGAGTTCGCCGTCTCGATTGGAGGCGACGGCACGTTCCTGCGTGTCGCACGGGCTGTTCGCGGCCTTGGCATCCCCCTGTACGGCATAAACGCGGGGCGGCTTGGCTTTCTCGCCTCCGGCAGGCCGGAGAACGCCGCTCTGGACGTCGTGCGGATTTTGTCCGGAGACTTTACGAAGTCCTCGAGGGCGGCGCTAAAGTGTGAGCTTTTGAGTAACGGCGCTCGCCGATGTTTTTACGCCCTGAACGAGATAACGCTCTCGAAGGTTTCGACGTCGCGCCCGATAGGACTTCGCGTCATGGCGGGAGGAGAGGTTCTTTACAGGTTTTTGGCAGATGGCGTGATAATTTCGACGCCTACCGGCTCGACCGCTTATTCGCTCTCCGCCGGCGGCCCTGTCGTTCATCCGGACGTGAGCTGCCTTCTTGTGACGCCCATCTGCCCGCACTCCCTCTACTCGCGCCCCATTGTCCTGGGGGAGAACGAGATCATAGATGTGTATCCCGACTACGAAAGCGAAGGGATGAAGCTCGCCGGGGACGGCATCCTCGACATCGAGGTTCCAAGCGGGGACGTTGTCCGCGTTACGCTGGATAAAAAAGGCGTGGATATCATTAAGCTCGATTACTTATCTTACTATGAAGTGTTGAGAAAAAAATTAAACTGGTGTATGGAAAACATCCAGAACGAACATTCGGTTGTGAAGCGCGATGATTGACGAACTGCGAGTTCGGGGGATAGGCGGCGTAGACGAGGCCGCCATGCTCTTCTCCGGCGACTTTATAGTGATAACCGGGGAGAGCGGCGCTGGTAAAAGCAGCATCGTGAGGGCGTTCGAGTTCGCCTCCGGAAGGAGGGCTTTGTCCTCGATCATCCGCGCAAGCTGCGACGAGGCCTGTGCCGAGGCGGTATGGGGAGAGGACCGCATGGGGGAGAAGCTCATTACGAAACGCTCTCTTTCGAGGAGCGGAAAAAGCAGGTGCTTCATTCACGGCGAGCTCTCCACGGTAGGTCAGCTCTCGGAGATATCTTCGCGCCTCATAGAGATACAGAGCCAGTTCTCCCAGCTCAACCTCCTCGAGCCGTCCAGGCAGCTCGACCTCGTGGACGCGACTGGCGGCGCCGAGCTGGAGGAGACGAAAAGAGGCCTGGCGGAGCTTTTCCCAGGCGTGATCGCGCTCGAAAGGGAGATATTAGACCTCAAAAAGCGCCAGAGCGCCCTCGAAACAGAGCTCGAGGGCGCGCCCGCCCGCGTTCGCCAGATAAAGTCCCTCAGCCCTTACCAGGGCTGTGAGAAGGAGTGGGGCGACGAACTCGCTGCGACCGAGAAACAGCTGGCCGACGTCGGGCGATATGACGATTTACTCCGCAGGATGACTGGCGGCGAAGGCGGCGATGACTTTATCGACAGTCTGGACGCCCTCATGCGCGACCTGTATCGAATTGCGCCCCCGGAATCGAAGGATCGATGGGAGGAGCTCGGCGAACGAGCGTTGTCGAGCCTACAGGAGCTCTTCGCGTCCGCACGCTCTGAGCTTGGCATGGCGCCTCGCGAGGAGATCGAGGCGAGGCACGACGCAGCCGAGTCGAAGATCGGAATGCTCCGCAGGGTAAAAAGAGAGACTGGTCTGCGCACCGAGGACGATCTTCTGTCGTACATAAACGACGTTGAAGAAAATATGAGGTGGCTGAAGGAAAGCCGGGGCGCCGTGGAGGAGATGCAGTCTCGCGCGCTAGCCATGCGCACGGAGACGGGGGCGCTGGCCAGAAAGCTGCGCGCCTTGAGGGAGCGCGCCGCCGCCGATTTCGCGGAGCGCGTGAACGGACATCTGGCGGATTTGGCCATGGAGGAGACAATTTTTTCAGCGGAGATCGAGCGGCACGATGTAGTGCGGGCTTCCGGCGCGGAGGGAGTTGTCTTTATGCTCGCGCGAAACGGCCTGTCCTCCCCTGTGAGCCGCGTCGCGTCCGGCGGCGAGCTGAGCCGTATTCTCATAGCGATACAGGCGTCCATGGATCACGAAAGCGCAGGCGCTCTCGTCTTTGACGAGGTCGAGGCCGGGTTGGGCGGGCGCACGGCCCTTTTGGCCGGAAAAAAACTTCGCGAGCTATCCAGACGATGCAGAATAATTCTTGTGACTCACGAGGCCACGATTGCAGCGATGGCCGTACAACACTTTGTCGTCAGAAGGGAAGGCGACAGGACGGATGTTTTTGAGATAAAAGGGGAAGAGCGAGCGCGCGAGATAGCGCGTATGCTTGCCGGATCGGAGTCCTCAGAGGCGATGGAACACGCGAAGGCACTTTTGCGGCTCGACGACCCCGAGAGAAGCGGATAAGACAGGAGGCGTCAGGATGCAGAATTTCGAAAAAAAACCGATATACCTTTATCGCCATACGCACAACGGAAGAACTCATACAGTGCCATGCACAACATCTCTCATGTACATGTCGGATTTAGAGGAAGCCCGCAGGCTTCACAAAAAAGTCGCGACAGGGCTTGGCCCGGAAATTTTCATCCCGACGACCGGCGACGAGCTGGAGTCGCTTCTCGGCGGCAAGGGCCTGTCGGTCGGCGTCTGGCACGCGGGTAGGCTCGTGTGCATGAGGTCCGTCCAGACGGACAGGGAGTGGGTCGACGAGTCGCTGCGCAAAATGGGGCTCGATCCAGACCCGAGGGGGCGCACGGCCGTGACGGATCATTGCGTCGTGGACAAGGAGTACAGGGGGAACAACATACAGTTTCTGACAAACTATGAAATCGAGAGTATGATAGCGCTGAACTTCGACAAGATCACGACCACAGTGGCCCCGATGAACGTGTTCAGCCTCCAGAACATTCTAAATATCAACTTCCAGATAATCGGGCTGGATCCGCGTTACGGCGGCTACTACCGCTACACTCTCGTCAAGAGCTTTCGGTCGGACGCCTCGATATGGACGAACGGGCATCATGTCGTGCCAATTCGCGACGTAGAGAGACAGCAATACCTGCTGAGCCATGGCTGCGTCGGCTACAAACTGAAGCGCGTGCACCAAGGTTTCGTCATATTTTACGCCCCAATGAGCGTGGACGCTCCACAAGGCATGAGGCACATTAATCAGCAGTCGCGCCGGATGCCTGTGTAAATTTTTTGGGCTGCCCGCGTGACGCGAAACCGGCGCTCAGGGCGGAAGCGCGACAGGACGCCACGCAGTCGCCGCATCGCACACAATCCGGGCTATGGAGCGCGCGCGAGGGGTCGACGTCCATCTTGCACGCGTTCGCGCACGCGCCGCAGTGAACGCAGTTATTCTCGTCGAACCTCAACTGGTAGATGGAGATCCTGTTGAAAAAACCGTAAAAAGCGCCAAGCGGGCAGAGTGTCCTGCAAAAAAAACGGAACACTGACAAACAGCCTAAAATAACGGCCGCCGCTACGGAGGCCTTGAGCGCGAACAGCGCCCCGGCGGATTCCCGCATGGGCCCGTTTGCCGCGAGGAGCGGCAATCCTGCCGTGAGCGTACCTGCCGGGCAAATGTACTTGCAGAAAGCCGGGGAACCGATGCCCATTTCGCCCCGCGCGAGAAGCGGCAGCCCGATGACGAAAACGGCCAGCGTGACGTACTTGCCGTACCCTGCGGCGCGCCAGAGACGAGTTTTTGTATTTTTGACCTTGTAAAATGGGATTTTGTATATCAGCTCCTGAATCAACCCGAACGGGCAGAGAAAACCGCAGACGAACCGGCCGAACAAAATGGCGAACCCCAACATAAGCCCGGTAACGTAAAAGCTGAACCTGTATTGATACGAACTGATCAACGCTTGAAGCGACCCGATCGGGCAAGAAGCCAGCGCGCCGGGGCACGAATAACAGTTTAGCCCCGGAACGCATACCGACTTCAAACTTCCCCTGTAAATGCGTCCATTGAGAAATCCGGATACATTCGCGTTGCTCCCCAGAAGGACGAGCCACTGGACGATCCGCCGTCGCTCAGCCAATACCGATACACTCCAGGCAGATAGAAGAGCCTTTCTGGAAGACAGATTTTATCTCGCCCCGGAACCCGCCTATGATGATAAAAAGCGCGGCCGCGGCGAACAAAGCTATAATTGCTCGTCTCGTCACCGCAGGCTGGCCAAAGCTTTCTCTATGGCCGCGCGATACTCTTTCTCGGGCCTTGAACCGACGAGCGGTTCGCCTATGATATTGCCCTTCGAGTCCACAAAGATCGTCGTCGGGATGGCGTCCACGCCTTTCATGTATGGGGTCATGTCCTTGGAATATTCAATCTGCGTAAAGAGGGCTTTAGCGCCGCTTAAGATCCGATTCGCCTCGCCTTTTGCGCTCTGGTCGGACGCCGTGACGTCGTAGACTAGGCCGATGAGCTGCGTTCCTTCGGGCATGGACTTCCCCAAACGGCCGAGGTCTGGCATCTCCGAGACGCATGGAGGGCACCACGTCGCCCAGATATTTACCATCGTGAGCTTTTTATTCGCGAATATTTTGTTTGTGATGGTATTCCCATCGAGCGTTTTCGACGTGAAAGCGGGAAAAACCCCAGCCGCGTTGGCGCGAGAAAACACAAAAGCTGAAATCGCCGCAAAGAGCAGGACAAGGATCAAAATTTTTGAAACTGAACGAGTAAACATTGGTAAACAACCCCCTTCGCTTATTTAATTTCACCCAGCCGAGCCGGGCAGCAGCCATACCTCGATGAAAACCGCGCGGCGCGAGGACATCGTAGGCCTCGTTATTATATACTGACTCATAGTAATTGACGGCTAATTTGTTAAATAATCAGAATTATTTTTCAGATAAATACATCTTTACTTTTTTTAAACTGTACCTAGAATAAATTGCATTCAGATAGATGCGAGCAGGACGCAAGCGCGTTCCAATAATTGCGAGGGGGTAGACAAAATGACAGTAACAAGGCGAACTTCGAAAAATGTTCTTCTCGACACGGCGCTCAGCAATTTTTATGGAGCGGCGGATGAGATGGGGCTCGAGGACGGCCTGGTAGAGATTTTGAGCCGTCCGGAGAGGGCGATATCCGTATCGCTGCCAGTCGTTATGGACGATGGCAGCACACGAGTTTTCGAAGGCTACCGTGTTCAGCACTCGACGGCCCTTGGCCCGGCCAAGGGCGGATTTCGTTATCACCCGGACGTCGACATCGAGGAGTGCGAGGCGCTCGGGAGCCTCATGACCTGGAAATGCTCTCTGGCCGGCATTCCTTATGGCGGCGGAAAGGGCGGCGTCTCGTGTGATCCGCTGGAGCTGTCGACGTCCGAGAGGGAGCGTATGACGAGGACGTTCGCGGCGAGAATTTCCCCCATAATAGGGGATTGGATCGACATACCGGCGCCGGACGTAAACACTGGCGCGCCGGAGATGGTCTGGTTCATGGACACGATCAGCAAGATGAGGGGCCGCCTGGAGCCAGGCGTGGTCACGGGCAAGCCGATCTCCATCTGGGGGTCGAGGGGACGGACGGCCGCTACGGGCGTCGGAGTCGCGATATGCGTCAAGGAACTGCTGGAATCCGAGAAAGTCGACATAAAAGGCGCAAGGGTCATCATCCAGGGTTTCGGCAACGTCGGCACGTACAACGCTCGTTCGCTTGTAAAATACGGCGCGAAGATCGTAGGGATAGCTGACATGACCGGCGGTTACCACGTTCCGGGCGGCATTGACATCGAGCGCGCGTTCGAGCACGTCACAAACCACCCGAAAAAACTGCTCGAGGGTTACACGCAGCCTGGCCTGGAGAAGTTATCCGCGGAGGACATTCTGCTCGTGGATGCCGAGGTTCTCTCGCCGTGCGCGCTCGAGGGCGCGATCAACGCCAAGAACGCGGGGCGCGTCCGCGCGAAATATATAGTCGAAGGCGCAAACGGCCCAGTCACTCCGGACGCCGACGCCATCCTCTCGGATAAGGGTATTTTGCTCGTTCCGGATTTTCTGGCGAACTCCGGGGGCGTTATTGGCTCGTACTTCGAATGGGTTCAGAACCAGAACGGTTTCTTCTGGACCGAAGACGAGTATAACCACCGCCTCATTCCTATCATGACCGACAACTTCTACAGGGTCTGGAACTATTCGAAGGCTCACGAAGTCAAGATGCGCCGCGCGGCGTTTTTAGTCGCGATAAAGCGTGTCGCCGACGCTGTGAAGATGCGCGGAATCTTCCTGTAGTCCGGGTATAAAAAATAGCGGGTTCGATGGGTTTTTCAACTCGCGCCCGCCAGTTTTTTTAGAAGGAGCTATTGATATCGGATGAGCAGCGTAAAAAGCGTAAATATCGGGGGGCTGAAAATAGGCGGCGGGGCGCCGGTGCGGGTGGAGAGCATGTTGAAGACTCCGCTCGAGGACGTCGCCGGATGCGTCCTCGAGCTCGACGGGCTCGCGAGGGCCGGTTGCGAGCTCGTTCGAGTCGCCTTCCCGAGGGAAGGGCTTCGCGGCGAACTGCGTCAACTCGTCACGAAGTCCCCTATCCCGATTATGGCGGACATACATTTCAACCACAGGTTCGCCATCGCTGCGCTGGACTGTGGCTGTCGGTCGGTCAGGATAAACCCTGGGAACATGGGGACGAGGGGGTTGGCGGAACTCATCTCGGCCGCTCGGGCGAACGGAGCGGTCATAAGGATTGGTTCAAACGGCGGCTCGCTCAGCGCGGCTCAGCTCGAATCCGCCGACGGAGACAGAGCGGCGGCGCTCGTCGCGGCCGTCGAGGAGCAGTTGCTGCCGCTCGCCAGCGCAGGTTTCGAGGATGTCGTTATTTCCGCGAAGTCAAGCTCTGTTCCCCAGACGACTCGCGCGAACTTTATCCTGTCCCAGCGCTATCCGTTTCCGCTTCACGTCGGCATCACGGAGGCCGGGCAGGGGGTCGGGGGCGCCGTTAAAAGCGCCGTTGGGCTCGGGATTCTCCTCAGCCAGGGCATAGGCGACACCATGAGGGTCAGTCTGACCGGCGCGTCTAAGGATGAAGCCGAGACCGCGTATTCGATACTCCGCGCCCTCGGAGTGAGGAACAAAGGAATAAATTTTGTGAGCTGCCCGGGTTGCGGAAGAAGGCGAATCGACGTCGAGCGCATGGCCGGGCGAGTGAAGGCACTACTGCCGGACGGTCTGCCGGATGGTTTGACGGTGGCGGTAATGGGCTGCGAGGTCAATGGCCCGAAGGAGGCGGCTGAGGCGGACATAGGTCTCGCAGGGACGCAAAACGGATTTGTCCTCTTTAAAAAGGGCAAGACAGTCGCGACCGGCGGCGAGGATACGCTTGAAGAGACGCTGAAAACTTTCCTCGCGGCGCCTGTCTAATAAGCCGTCCGCGGCTCCGTCCAGCCCCTCTCTACGCCCTTTTCCACCTCGTACCCTGCGGCGTGTCCTCCAGGATTACACCGCGCTCGCCGAGGGCGTCGCGAATTTCGTCGGATCTCGCGAAGTTTTTGCCCTTTCTCGCCTCGTCTCTCGCGGCGATCAGCGACTCGATCTCCGCGTTGCCGGGGGCGGCTTCGTCGTCGCTCGAACCCGACTCGGATATTTTTGTTCCGCCCTGACCGCCCAGGATCCCCATGACTTTGTCGGCCATCCTCAGAAAACATGACGCCTCCTCGATAGCGTCGAAGTCGATGCCGCCCTGGCGGGCGAGCGATATGTTCGTCGCCCTGATGAGGTCGAAGACGGCCCCGATCGCGCCCGCCGTGTTGAAATCGTCCTCCATGCACTCATGAAAGAGAGTCGTGGCGTCGTCTATGGCTTTGCGAAGTTCGTCGTTCTTCTCGCAGGGTACAACGTCGCATGGTCTCGTTTCCAGGGCGAAGGAGATCTCGGCCCAGCCGTTTCGGAGCCGCTCGCACGCGTGCGCCGCCTGGTCGAGCGTCTCGACTGAGAAGTTTATAGGCGAGCGGTAGTGCGCGGAAAGCATAAAAAACCTGATGACAGAAGCAGAGTATTTGGCCCGGACGTCGCGAACCGTGAAGAAATTGTCGAGGGATTTCGACATCTTCTCGCGATCCGCCATGACGTAGCCGTTGTGAATCCAGAAGCGGGCGAATTCCTTGTCGTGCGCCGCCTCGGACTGGGCTATTTCGTTTTCGTGGTGAGGGAATACCAGGTCGCTGCCGCCACCGTGTATGTCTATCGTATCGCCGAGGTGACGCTCGGCCATCGCGCTGCACTCGATATGCCAGCCTGGGCGCCCCATGCCCCACGGGCTGTCCCACGCCGGCTCTCCCGGCTTTTGCGCCTTCCAGAGGGCGAAGTCGAGCGGGCGCCTCTTTCGCTCGTCGATCTCGACTCGCGCCCCGGAGTTCAGGTCTTCGAGATTCTGGCGGGACAGCCTGCCATATCGTTCGAAAGTGGAAACCTCGAAGTAGACGTTCCCCCCGGTCTCGTAGGCATGGCCTTTTTTGACGAGTTTTTCTATCATGGCCACAATCGCCGGTATCTCGTAGGTCGCCCTTGGGTTCAGAGTGGCGCGTTTTATCATGAGCGAGTCGGCGTCATGGTAGTACTCGGATATGAAGCGGTCGGCGAGCTGCGACACCGTGACGCCGCTATGATTCGCGCGTTGTATCATCTTGTCGTCGATGTCGGTGAAGTTCTGGACATATCTGACCAGAAGTCCGCGCGACTCGAAATATCTCCTTAAAACGTCGAAAACAATGAAAGGCCGGGCGTTGCCTATGTGAAAAAAATCATAGACGGTCGGTCCGCATACATAAAAACTAATTTCACCAGGGACAATGGGTTCAAAGGGCTCTTTACAGCCTGTGAGGTCATTATGCAGCTGCAGCTTCAAACGAGGTTGCACCTCCTGAAAAAAATTTGCGGTTCGTGCTATACTATACCACGTCTTAAGCCATGTAAAAAGGAGGAGTCATGGATCGAGAGGCGTTATTGAAGATGATTCGTAAGTTCCCCGACAAGCCCGGCGTCTACCTGATGCACGACTGCGGAGGGAATACGATATATATCGGGAAGGCGAAGTCGCTTAAAAAAAGAGTATCGTCGTATTTTAGACATACGGGGTTTGCGTTGCCGAGGCTCGCGAAGCTCGTGTCGGAGATAACCGACATATCCACGATACGGACGGAGAGCGACGCGGAGGCGATGATCCTCGAGTCGAGGCTCATAAAGATGTACCAGCCCTTTTTCAACGTCGAGATGAAGACGGGCGAGCGCTATCCCTTTATAAAGATTACCCAGGAGGATTTCCCGAGGGTCGTGGTCACGAGGAACAGGCTGGACGACGGATCCGTGTATATCGGCCCGTTCGTCAAGGTCAGGGCTCTGCGGGAGCTGCTCCGGCTCGCCGAGCGTTACTTTGCCCTGCGAACATGCGCCACTGCGCTTTACGCGGAAAAACCTCCTTCGAGGGAAAGGGTCTGCATGAGGCATACGCTGGGGCTCTGTCTTGGCCCCTGCGTAAAAAACTGCACTGAGGCGGCGTACAGGGAGAGGGTCGCCGACCTTGTGCTGTTGTTGCAGGGGAAAGGAGCTGACCTTGCGAACAGGCTTCACAAGAGGATGGACGCCGCCGCGAGACGGCTCGAGTTCGAGGACGCGGCGCGTTTGCGCGACACAATAAGGGCGATATGGAGGGTGAGCCGTCAGCGCCTCTCCACGCCCGGTATGTCAGACGAGGAGGGGAGAGATTGGTCTCCGCTGAAACGTCTTCAGGAGGCGCTCGCCCTTTCGCTTCTTCCCTGGAGGATAGATGGTTTCGACATATCGCACACGGCTGGCGAGAGCACGGTTGGCGTTGTTGTCGTCTTTGAACAGGGCGTCGCTAACAACTCGCTCTACAGGCGCTTCAACATAAAGACGGTTGACGACATCGACGACTTCAGGTCGATGGAGGAGACTCTGTCGAGGAGATATAAAAAGTGTATAGAGTCACAGGAACCGCTGCCTCAGTTGATAATGATCGACGGCGGCCCCGTGCAGCTCGATTTCGCAAGAAGGGCGCTTCTCTCCCTGGGGCTGGAGTCGATACCCATGGTAGCGCTCGCCAAGCGCGAGGAAGAGCTTTTTGTTCCGGACAGGAAAGAGCCGATCCGGCTTGGGCTGGACGACCCGGGGTTGAAGCTCCTTCAGCGTGTGAGGGACGAGGCGCACAGGTTCGCGATAACTTCTCACAGGAAGCGGCGCGATAAAAAGTTCGGAAGGAGTTCCCTGGAGGACATCCCCGGGCTGGGTAAAAACAGGGTCGCTCAACTGCTCTCGAGGTTCGGGAGCATGAGGGCCATAGCAAAACTTGAGCGCGGAGAGCTGGCGGCAGTGCCCGGCGTAGGGCCGGTGCTGGCGGAACGTATAATAAACGCGCTCGATATATCTGAATGATTTTGGGGGAAAAAATTACTTGACTGTAATGACAGAGCGGAAGAAATTGGAGCGTTACATGAAAATGGCTATGAGTTTCGCCATGCGCGGTACAGGAACGGTCAGCCCGAATCCAAGGGTTGGCTGCGTAATCGTAGACGAGAAGGACGGCGATCGTCTCGTCTCGTGGGGTTATCACAGGCGCTTCGGAGGCGCGCACGCCGAGGTCGAGGCACTGAGGCGCGCCGGCGAGTACGCGTCCGGCTGTACGGCTTACGTCAACCTCGAGCCCTGCCGCCATACCGGGAAGACCCCTCCGTGCGCGGACGCGCTGATCGAGTCCGGGATAGCGAAGGTGATCGTCGGCATGAGGGATCCAAACCCTTGCGTGGCCGGCGGCGGCATAGAAGCTTTGGAGCGTGCCGGAATAGAAGTGGTAACCGGCGTGCTCGAGGAGGAATGTCGTTGGTTGAACAGGGGTTTCATTCGCGCAATGACGATGGGACGTCCTTGGGTGACAGTGAAGGCGGCGATAGCGCTCGACGGGAGGATGGCTCTCGAAAATGGCGATAGCGCGTGGATAAGCTCGTCCGAGTCGAGAAAACGCGCGCATCTCATGAGGGCCGAGAACGACGCGATCATGGTCGGCGTTGGGACGGTTCTCTCCGACGACCCGAGGCTGACAGTGAGGGACGTCGACGGTTCATCGCCTGTCAAAGTGATAGTCGACAGGGATCTCAGCACGCCTGAGGAGGCCAGGGTGCTCGACGAGGGCAAATGCGTTTTTTTCACAGGCCCGTCGCCGGACGAGGGTAAAGTCGAGGCCCTTATAAAAAAGGGGGCGAAAGTCATAAAACAAAAGGAGGACAGCGGGGCGTACATACCGATGGACGCACTGCTCTCCGAGCTGTGTGCCCTTGGGGTGAACCAGATCATGGTAGAGGGCGGGTCGAAGCTCATCGGCTCGCTGATAAAGGCCGGGTCAGTTGACGAATATTCGCTGTTTATCGCGCCAAAGTTTCTCGGACGAGGCATCGGGATATCCGACTCGCTTTCGTTCTCTCACATGGACGACACTATATCTATGAAAAATCTCAGGGTTCGCAAAATAGGCGATGACATTTGGTTCGAGGGGGTACCGTCTTGTTCACCGGACTTATAGAATGTACAGGCGAAGTGAGATCTGTTTCGATTGAGTCCGAGGACGTCAGCCGCATCGCGATTCGCGCGCAGCGTATCGCGCGCGAGATAACTCGCGGCGAGTCGGTCGCGGTAAGCGGCGTCTGCCTGACTGTAGTGGAGATAACCGGCGATGTCATTCACGCGCAAATCATGGGTGAGACGCAGCGCGCGACAAGCCTCGGAAGCCTGGCCGCTGGCGACATGGTGAATCTCGAGCGCGCGATGCGCGCGGACGGGCGTCTCGACGGGCATATCGTTCTCGGCCATGTTGACGATGTGGGCAGGGTGACGAGGATAGAAAATTTCGGGCTGACGTGCAGACTGTGGGCGTCCGTCTCGCGCGATATCGTATGGGGGATAGCCGCGAAAGGTTCCGTCTCGCTCGACGGAGTCAGCCTGACTGTCATAGAAGCGTCCTATCAGGAGTTCTCCGTGGGTATAATACCGGCGACTCTTCGGGACACGACGCTTGGCCGGTTGTCGATCGGGGATCCTGTCAACGTAGAGATAGACGTCATCGCGAGATACATAGCGAGGATGACCTCGTGCGAATCGTCGCCGGTTTCGGTTTTCACGAAGGACGCGGACGCATCGAAAAAGGCAAAAAACAGCCAGATAACGTGGGATAAACTCAAGGGACTTGGCTGGACGCCTGAGGGGTGAATATGATGGGAGCGAATACGCCCTGTGAATATATTGGCGAGAACGACTGCGAGGTCTTTCGCCTCGACTCGATAGAAGAGGCCATAAAAGACGTGGCTTCTGGTAAAATAATAATCGTAGTTGACGACGCGCGCCGTGAAAACGAGGGCGACATGGTGGTGGCGGCCGCGAAGTGTGAAACATGGCACATGAACTACCTCGTGAGTCACGCGCGTGGGTTGGTCTGCGCCCCGCTCGACCATGAAATAGCGAATAGGCTCGACCTCAACCTCATGGTCGAAAGAGGCGCCGCCCCTCACGGAACGGCCTTCACTGTGACGGTGGACGCTTTTGACGGCGTCACGGTCGGCATATCTGCCGACGATAGGGCGAGGACGGTGAGAAAACTTGCCGATCCATCGGCGAAGCCAGGCGATTTCAGGAGGCCGGGGCATATTTTCCCTCTTATAGCTCGCTCTGGCGGCGTGTTGAAGCGCGCGGGGCGCGCGGAGGCTGCCGTCGACCTCGCGAGGCTCGCGGGTCTGAGGGGCGCTGGGGTGATATGCGAGATGCTGAACGAGGATGGGTCGATGGCGCGTCTGCCGCAATTGGTGGAGTTTGCGCGGGAAGCCGGTCTCAGGATTGTGTCCGTCGCGGATCTCATCGAGTATCGACTCAGCCGGGAGAAGTTGGTTAAACGCATGGCGGAGGTTGACCTGCCGACTGCCTACGGCACGTTTATAGCCGTAGCGTATAAGTATGACGGGGACGAGGATGACGACGTTGTGCATATGGCGCTCGTCAAGGGAGACGTATCATCCGAAAAAAGCGCGCTCGTCCGAGTCCACTCGGAGTGCCTGACGGGCGATATATTCGGATCGTTTCGCTGCGACTGCGGAGATCAGCTTCATAATGCGATGGCGATGATCGAGCGGGAGGGCGTCGGCGCGCTGCTCTACCTGAGGCAGGAGGGCCGGGGAATAGGCCTCATAGCGAAGCTGAAGGCTTACGAACTACAGGAGCGGGGTCTCGATACAGAGGAGGCAAATATCGCGCTTGGATTCCCGCCCGACCTGCGCAACTACGGCGTGGGAGCGCAGATACTTGTCGACCTCGGGATAAACCGGATCAGGCTGATGACCAACAACCCCAGGAAGATAATCGGCCTCGAGGGCTACGGGCTGGAGATAGTGGAGAGGGTTCCTCTCGAGGTCTTTCCGAACGAACACAACGAGAAATACCTGCACACAAAGTGCAGCAAGATGGGGCATATACTTCACAACATGGGAAACTCGCATTTCAATAAAAGAGAGGGTTGATTTGTCATGAGAACAGTGCAGGGGTCCCTGATTGGGACAGGTTTGAGATTCGCTATTGTCGTTTCGCGCTTCAACGAGCTGATTTCGGGGAGGCTGCTGGACGGCGCAATGGACGCGCTCATCAGGCACGATGTCAAGCAGCAGAACATCGATCTGTTCTGGGTTCCGGGCGCGTGGGAACTTCCGCTCATCGCTCACGAGGCGGCGCTCTCTGGCAAGTATGACGCCATAGTCGCCCTTGGGGCCGTCATTCAGGGCGATACTCCCCACTTCGGCTTCATTTGCGCGGAGATGTCGAAGGGCCTTGGCAAGGTCGCGATAGAACAGAGGGTTCCGGTCGGTTTTGGCGTAGTGACCACGTCCAACCTGGAGCAGGCGCTTGCGCGAGCCGGAAGCAAATCCGGGAACAAGGGCGTCGACGCCGCCATCGCCGCGCTCGAGATGGCGAATTTGCTCCGTGAATCGAGAAAGACCATGGGACTTGGCGACAAACCGAGCGAGGAGGGCGCCCGTTAATGCTCGATCCCAAATGGATAAGGGAGAAGCTCGACGAGGTACGCGAACTTTTGAGGAAACGACGGCACTCTTTTAACCTTGACGCGCTCATCTCGCTCGAGTCGGCACGGAGAGAGGCCCTCGCCGCTGTCGAAGATCTCAAGGCGAAACGGAACGAAGGCGCGCGCCGCGTCGGCGAGCTCAAAAAAAGCGGCGCGGACGCGTCGTCGCTCATGGAGGAGATGCGCCTCCTCGGCGAGCGGGTCAAGGAGTTAGACTTGAAGCTCGCCGGCATAGAAGAGGAGTTTCAGGGGCAGCTTCTGCTGATGCCTAACAAGCTTCATGAGAGCGTACCGGAGGGGGATGACGAGGGAGCGAACCTCGAGGTCAAAAAATGGGGCAGGCCTGCCGAGTTCAAATTTGAGCCCAAACCCCACTGGGAGCTTGGCGAATCCCTCGGCATCATGGACTTCGAGCGGGGAGTGCGCCTCGCCCAGAGCCGCTTCACCGTCCTGAAGGGCGCAGGCGCGAGGCTCGAGCGCGGGTTGATCAATTTCATGCTCGACCTGCATACGACGAAACACGGCTACAAGGAGATAATGCCGCCCATTCTCGTCAACAGCGCAACGATGCGAGGCACAGGACAGCTCCCGAAGTTCGCTGAGGATCAGTTCAAGTGCGTGAACGACGACCTCTGGCTCATACCGACCGCCGAAGTCCCGCTGACGAACCTGCATTACGGGGAAATACTGAACGAGAGCGACCTCCCGCTCCGCTACACGGCCTACACACCCTGTTTCAGGCGCGAGGCAGGCACGTACGGCAAAGACATGAGGGGTATGCTGAGACAGCACCAATTCGACAAGGTGGAGCTTGTAAAACTCTGCACTCCTGAATCGAGCTACCATGAGCTCGATTTGCTGTTGGGCGCCGCGGAGGAGACGCTCCAGCTCCTGGAGCTTCCGTACAGGGTCGTGGTTCTGTCGTCCGGCGATATTGGCGCCGCGGCCTGCAAGACATATGACATCGAGGTCTGGCTGCCGTCGCAAAACTGTTACCGGGAGATAAGCTCTTGCAGCAACTGCGAGGATTTCCAGGCGCGCCGGATGGGTACGCGCTACAAGACGAAGGACGCGGGAAAAACTCGCTTCGTGCATACGCTCAACGGTTCGGGCATAGCCGTCGGGAGGTGCCTGATCGCCATCATGGAGAACTTCCAGCGCGAGGATGGATCGATAGAAGTCCCAGCGGCGCTCAGGCCGTACGTCGGGATGGAGAGGGTGAAAGTCGACTAGAATGCCGGATCTCGACGGCGCATACGTAAAAATGGCTATGGTCGCGGCGTTTACGGTTGTCGCGTGTTCGTTCATTCAGAAGGTCTTCAGGAAGGACCTCGAGAGGGATCAGTATTATTACCTCAGGGATATAAGCCTGATAGCGGCCTGGGCGATATGCGGGATATGGACGCAGAGCGCTCCCATGAAGCTGACGATAACGGCCGGCGTGATAGCCGGGCTCGTAGGCTTCTGCCAGAAGGTCGTCAAAAATTGGGATCTGCGCTTCTGTTACCTCGTTATCGGTTTCGGCGTCGCGCTGCTTGGCCCGCGCATAACATTCATAGGACGCCCGGAGGGCGAGTTTCTGTACATATCCAGCTTCACGACGATCATTATCCTGAGCACGCTCTGGATGGGCTTTTTCCCTATTCTTTTTCAGGAGTTCGATGAAATACCCGGAATGGGGGGCGGACTCCTGCTGGTGAGCTGGACCCTCATGGCCGGAGTGACGGCGTTGTCGTCGAAAGGGCTCTCCGACGCTCTCGTTATGTCGCTGTGCGGACTGGCCCTCATTCTCGTTTTCTGGAGCAGGCACGTGAACGTCTATCGCCGCCTGGGCGCGCCCCTCGCGGCCATGTGGGGGACTCTGCTCGCCGGCACGTCGATGCTCGGCGCCAGCAAGGGAGTGGCGTTTGCGACGGTGATGGTTCTTCCGCTGGGCCTTTTTGCGATACCGATCATCGAGACGTCGCTCTGCGTCCTGAGCGCCGCTTTTTCACCAAAACCGCTCGGGAACATGATTTTCTACAGAAAACTCGTCAGCACAGGCATAGATCATCCTGTAGCGGTCTTTGCCGTCTCGGCGATCTGCGGGGTTTGCGGCGCGTCCATCGCCGTGCTCCAGATGGGCCTGATGGATCTTTTTTCGCTCTCGCTCACTCTGGCTCTCACAGGCGCCGGTTTTTACATAGCGCTCGCTCGAAGCGGGGGGCGCGACGAGGGTTTCGTCGGACGACCGTCCCTGTGGGGCGTGTCGGCGGATAACGTTTCGCTCGATTACGCTCTCGGGAGGGTTGCCGGGTGGGTCTCGTCCGGCTCGGACTCGTCGAGGATGATCGTGACGGTTGACGCGCTTGCGGCTCTGCGAAGCAGGGACGACGTCGACTACGCCAGGATAGTTCGCGCCGCCGATATGGTTCTGCCGGACGGGGCTGGCCTGATATGGGCCCTGCGCTTTCTCGGTTTCACGGTGCAGGAGCAGATATCGGGCGTCGACTTTGCCGATCACATCTGCCGGGCATCTGCCGGTCACGGCTGGGCCGTCTATTTCCTCGGCGGAAGGCCTGGCGTCGCGGAAGCCGCGTCGGAAAAAATCCGGGCGAAGTACCCTGGCCTCAGCGTGGCAGGTTGCGGGGACGGCTATTTCAAGCGCGAGGAGGACGAGAACGTCTGTTCAGAGATACGCGAGTCGGGCGCGGATGTGCTTTTTGTCGCGCTAGGCGTCCCAACCCAGGAGCGCTGGCTGATGGAGAATCTGCCGCGTCTCGACGGCGTCGTTGGCATTGGAGTAGGCGGCAGCTTCGACGTCATCTCCGGCAGACTGAAAAGGGCGCCGGCGAGTTGGCGCGCCTTGAAGCTCGAATGGCTCTACCGCGCGATACAGGAGCCGTCGCGCTGGCGAAGGGTCGTCAGACTGCCGCTGTTTGTTTTCCTCGTCCTGATGAAAAAAATGCACCTCGATATATGGAAACCTTCTCTGTAAACGAAGCGCTGGCTAATTAAATTTATTGGACATAATATTTTGAGAGGGCGATGTCGTTATGAAGATGGATAAAATGCTGAAGCAGGTTCAGAAGATGCAGGCGCAGCTTTCACTCGCTCAAGAGGAGTTGGGCGCCGAGATCGTCGAGGCGTCGAGCGGCGGCGGTATGGTTACGGTTCGGGCAAACGGGCGCGGCGACGTGGTCTCGATATCCATCTCGAAGGACGTCGTCGATCCCGACGACGTCGAGATGCTCGAGGATCTCGTGCTGTCCGCCGTAAAGGAGTCCGTCAGGCTGAGCCGGGAAATGGCCGAAAAGCGCATGGGCGGCCTTACTGGAGGTCTCAACATACCGGGGCTCTTTTAGGGTATTCATGTATGTTGCCGCGCGGCAGCGCCTGTAAATGAGTCTGCCGGATTCTTTCGAGAGGCTTGTCGCACTCTGGGGAAAATTTCCTGGAGTAGGTGATAAGACTGCGCGGCGTATGGTTTTTTTTATGCTGGGACAGGACAGGGAGTGGGCGAGGGCTCTCTCCCAGGCGATAACGAACCTGAGGGACGAAGCGAGAGCCTGTTTCCTGTGCGGCAATATTACAACGTCCGAGATCTGCGGGGTCTGCGGCGACCCAAGGCGCGACAGCAGCAAGATCTGCGTCGTGGAGACTCAGGAGGACTGCGTCGCGATGGAACAGGCGGGCGTGTACGACGGCCTTTATCACGTTTTGGGCGGCAGGTGTTCGCCCCTCGAGGATCAGGAGGTTCCGCGGGAGAGTCTCGAACGTTTGAAGTCGAGGATCGCCGGACATTCGGTCAAGGAGGTCATACTGGCGCTCTCACCGCGAATAGAGGGCGATATGACAGCTTACGCGGTGCAGGACGCGCTTAGCGGATTTGGAGAGAATTCAGCCTTTCGGCAGCCGCTGAAGCTGTCGCGGCTCTCGTACGGGCTCCCGGTGGGGGGCAGCATAGGTTATGCGGACAGGATGACGCTGCACGTCGCGCTCGAGTCGAGAAGGGAGATGGACGAGGAATCCTGACGAACTCCATCCGGCATGGGAGCAGCGCTAAAAAATCGCGTTTTTATTGTGATTTTATTTGGAAAGGAGAGGATTAAATGCCGGAGACTGGGATAATAGGCCTCATGAAATTTTTGCTCAGGTGCCTGCTGACGATAGTCAGCGGCATAGCGGGCTATCAGATAGCTCAACTGCTTATGGGCATGGACATATCGTGGATGAAAGAGATTTCCTATCCCCACGTGTGGTCTTCTTTTTGCGTGTTGTTATTCGCGTTGTGTGGTTACATGCTGACGCCGCTTATCTGGTGGATCCTGAAAAAAGTCGGGTTGTTTTTCGAGAACATGCTTCAGAACGTCAGCGTCCAGGACATTACTGTTTCTGTGATCGGCCTTATTGTGAGTCTGTTGCTGGCGAATCTGATTGCGATACTCTTTATTGGGGTTCCAGCCTCGATAGGTTTTTATATCAGGATCGGCCTGAACATTCTTTTCGCCTACATCGGCACGAGGGCTTTTATGAAAAGGCGCGATGATGTTTGGGCGTTTGTGCTCAGCTTTTTTGGGTTCAAGGGACGCCTTGGCAAGCGAGACAAGGACGCCGCTCAGCGTGAGACGGAGCTGTTTGGAGTCGACTCGTCCGCGTCGGAGCCGAGGGCGTCACGGAAGGTGATCGACACAAGCGCGCTCATAGACGGAAGGATTCTGGATGTTGCGGGGACAGGTTTTCTCGAAGGGACGCTCCTCCTGCCGCGATTTGTCCTCACCGAGCTTCAGGGGGTGGCGGACTCCTCAGACCCTGTGAGGCGTACGCGCGGACGAAAGGGCCTCAACGTCGTGTCCGAGCTCCAGAAAATTAGCGGCATGGACGTGAAAATACAGGACGTAAGCCTGAGGGAACTGAAGAGAGACAAGGTTGACGAGGCTTTAGTAGAGCTATGCAAAAAAACGGACGCGAAAATAATGACAACGGACTACAACCTGAACCAGATAGCGCGCATAGAGGGCGTCGATGTCCTGAATGTGAACGACCTCGCCAATTCCCTGAAACCGCAGTTTTTGCCCGGCGAACAGGTCAAGATAGACATAATCCGTCCAGGCAAGGAGCAGTGCCAGGGTATCGGTTATCTCGAGGATGGAACTATGCTAGTAGTCGAGGATGGAGAGAGCGCCATAGGCCAGACAGCTGAGATAGTCATCACGTCGATGCTCCAGACGTCAGCTGGGAGAATGGTGTTTGGCAAATTAAAGCGATGAGCGGATCTCGCCCCTCCTGGTCCTTTGTGCTTATGGCCGCTGGTTCGGGGCGTCGTATGGGCGGTCTGCCAAAGCAGTTTCGGATTCTCGGCGGCAGACCTCTCTGGCGCTGGAGCGCGGCCGTCGCGGAGGATCTCTATTCGAGGGGGCGTATTGACGAGCTTGTGCTCGTCCTCCCGCAGGGCTGCGCCGGCGAAATTGCCGGCGATTTGGCGTGCCCGGTCGTTTACGCGCCTGGAGGCCGCGAGAGGACGGACTCTGTAATAAACAGTCTGGAGGTCTCCTCGTCGGAGTACGTAATGATCCATGACGCGGCGAGACCCTTCCTGGACGTACGCATCTGTCTCGACCTCATGGACGTCGTCTCGGACACGCGAGGAGCTATTCCGCTTCTGCCGTCGGTCGACTCGCTCAAGCGAGTCGATGGAGACGTAATTACGGTGATCCCGAGGGAGAGCGTATACCGTACTCAGACGCCGCAGGCGTTCAGGAGGGCGCCGCTCCTGGAAGCCCTCTCTCGTTCGGGTTCGGCGACAGACGAGGCCTCGGTGTGGCTGACTGCGTCGGGCGAGCTGGCGCGAGTGCCAGGCGATGAAAAAAATTTCAAGATAACGTCCGAATTCGACTGGCTCATAGCGAGGTCGATAGCCGATCGGCGCGAGATCAGGACTGGTTACGGTTATGACGTGCACGAGCTCATCCCGGGAAGAAGGCTCGTGCTTGGGGGGCTCGAGATACCGTCTCCATTGGGCCTTTTGGGGCATTCTGACGCCGACGTGCTCTGCCACGCGATATCAGACGCTCTGCTGGGGGCGGCCGGGAGAGGCGATATTGGGACGCTGTTTCCTGCCGCGGACGAGCGATACAGGGATATAAAAAGCACGGTCATTATGGAGAGAGTCCTTGAATCAATATCTGAAAACGGATGGGAAATCGTATGGATCGACGCGACGCTTGTGGCTCAGGTTCCAAGGCTCGGTTCTTTACTCTCTGAAGTCCTTCATAATTTAGGCACTCACTTTACAGTATATAGACTTATGGATAAAATGAATATTAAGGTAAAATCGGGGGAGTATGTTGGCGGCGTGGGTCGCGCTGAATATATGGCGTGTCACGCGGTAGCTACGATACAGCGTTCAGAGGAGTGAATTTTGCCGGGGGAGAGTGCTTTATGATCAAAACAAAATATCTCAGGCCGTACTGTTTCTTAGTCACCGCGTTTTTGATTTTTTTCGGGATGTGTATAAAAGTAGACGCTGATCAGCCTCCATCAGCGCTGGAGTATGAGGGGTCGTCCGTCGTATGGAGCGTCGGGGGGACGAGGGTCTGGCGGTTTCCTATGGCGTACGCCGCTGACGTTACGATGATGTCGGACAGGTTCAACGGGTTATACGGCGGCGGATTCAAGCTGGTGGATCTGAACGTGGCGAAAAAAAACGACAAATGGTCGCTCTGCGTGAGGGATCAGGTTCTTTTTTCGGCCATACCGGAGCACGGCGGGGTAGTCCGGCTTAACACCCAGGCAATGGCCCTGCAGTGGATGTCCAGAATATACGAGGCCGTCGGGGAGTTGCACGCTTCCGAACTGACGCCGGAGTACAAACTGCGCGGTGGTTTTGACGTCGCGACGTCCATTTCTTGGTACGGGGATAAGTTTATAGGCAAAAAATTCGCCAACGGAGAGAAGTTCACTGAAAGCAGCCTTACCGCAGCGGCGCAGAACCTTCCGTTTGGAACACTCGTGAAGGTTACGACGCCGGCGACAGGCAAGTCTGTCGTCGTCAGGGTAACGGATCGCTTCAAGGAGAAAAAAAACAGGGCCCTCGACATTTCCCACGCGGCGGCGGATCTGCTCGGCATAAAGGGAATGGGAGTGGCGAAGGCGAGAATTCAGGTTATCGGGAGAGTTGATCTGATCGGTGGAAAATGATCGCTGCACTATAAACGCCAGATTCGCCCCGTCTCCGACGGGGCTGCTTCATATCGGGGGCGCGCGCACTGCGCTCTTTAACTATTTGTGGGCAAAGGGGCGCGGCGGAAAATTTATGCTGCGCTTCGAGGACACGGACAGCGAGAGATCGTCGAGGGCATTCGAGGAGTCGATACTCGATGATCTTCTCTGGCTCGGCATCAATCCGGACGGAGAGATTTCGAGGCAGACGGAGCGCCTCGAAAGATACGTGGAGATCCTCTTTCGACTGGAGCGGGACGGTTTTGTCTACCCGTGTTTTTGCCCGGCCGCTCCGGACAAGGAGGGGCATGGCCCATACCCTGGGACTTGCAGGAACATACCGCCCGATGAGAGGCGCGGACGAATCGAGTCGGGGGAGAGCTTCTGCCGTCGCTTCGCGGCGTTGGCCTCTGGGCTCACGTTTCGTGACAGGCTCAGGGGCGACCTCACGTTCGACGTGCGGTTGGGGGGCGATTTTGTTCTGACCCGGGCTGACGGCACGCCGACGTACACATTTGCGGTTGTCGTGGACGATCACGATTTTAAGGTTACTCACGTGATAAGGGGAGAGGAGCATATCCCGAACACTCCGAGGCAGGAGCTCATATACAGGGCGCTCGGCTGGGAAGTCCCAGAGTGGGTTCACATCCCAATGGTTCTCGACTCCGAGAGGCACAAGCTGAGCAAACGATCGGGGGCCATATCCGTCTCCGCATACAGGGACGATGGCTGGAGCGCAGAGGCGCTCGTCTCATATATGGCCACCCTGAGCTGGAGCGGCGCGCCAACCGACAAGGTCTCATCTCCGGACGAGCTGGCGTCGCTGTTCGACATAGACTCCGTCGCGTTGGACTCGCCGGTTCACGACCCGGAGAGAATGAGGCATTTCGGGCGCCTCTCCATGAGGTCTGTTTCGTGCGAAAAACTTCTTGGCGAACTCGGCGAGGCATTCTCGCGTATCGCGGATCCTCCTGATGAGATCGACGCCGACAGGGCCGCGCTTCTCGGCGAACTGTTGCCGGAGTGCGCGAGCCGGCGCGAGCTCTCCGACTCGCTCGCGAGAGCCTTCGAGATTGCGCCTGTCGACGATGAGTTGGGGAATGAAAGAACCGCCTGGATGGACGACCTGCTCGACAGACTGGCCGCGCTCCCGTCTCAGGAGTGGTTCACGATGTCGATTAAAAATATTCTAAAAAAATTTCAAAAAGAAAGGGCTCTTGAGGGTAAAATATTTTATCACGCCCTCAGAGCGACTCTCACTGGCAGGGATCATGGCGCCCCTTTAGCGCTTCTCATGGCTTGCCTTGGGAGAAAAATCGTTATTGAGAGGCTCGGGAAGCGCTGATTAATTCACCCAGGCTATATTTTGCCGCCTGGGAACGCAGAGGCAGACTGTATTTCAATCTCGACCCTTTGGGCCTCTAACAATAAATCAGCCTTCCCCTCGCGAAAAAGGAGGAAAACAAGTGAGCGACGAATTTAAAAAGGCTGACAGCTTTGGCAGAAAATTTGTGGATTATAGAGGGTTTACATTCGACGACCTTCTCCTGGTTCCAGGCTACAGCGAGGTTATGCCGTCTCAGGTGGACACGGGCACGTTTCTCACCAGCGAGATAAAGCTGATGGCGCCGATATGCAGCGCCGCAATGGACACAGTTACCGGGGCGCGCCTCGCTATCGCCATCGCGAGGGAGGGCGGCATCGGCATACTTCACCGCAATCTCTCAATAGAGGAACAGGCTCGCGAGGCCGATAAAGTAAAGAGGTCGGAGTCGGGCGTAATAGTGGATCCGTTTTACAGGTATCCCGAGGACAAGGTGAGCGAGGCTGTGGCGCTGATGGCTCACTATCACATCTCCGGCGTTCCGATAGTTGACCACAACCTTCGCCTCGTCGGGATCATAACGAACAGGGATCTCCGCTTTATAACCGACTACGAACAACCGATAGATAACGTAATGACTAAGGAAAATATTGTAACGGCGCCAATCGGCACCGACCTTGAGAGCGCGAAGAAAATATTGAGCAGCCGAAAGGTCGAAAAGCTCCCGATAGTGGACTTCGCCGGCAAGCTCATGGGCCTGATCACCATAAAGGACATTCAGAAGGCGAAGGACTTCCCGAATGCCACAAAGGATTCGAAAGGTCGGCTGAGGGTGGGCGCGGCTGTGGGCACGGGTTCGGATACGATGGAACGCCTTGACGCCCTGGTGGAGTCCGACGTCGACGTTATCGTGGTGGACACTGCTCACGGCCACTCCCTCACTGTCATGAACACCATAAGGGAGGTAAGGCGGAGATATCCGGATCTCCAGATAGTCGGCGGGAACATCGCGACCGCCGAGGCGGCGCGCGACCTCATAGAGGCTGGGGTGAACGGCGTGAAGGTCGGCATAGGGCCGGGTTCGATATGCACGACAAGGATAATAGCAGGTATAGGCGTGCCTCAGATAGCTGCGGTCATGAACGTCGCCGATGAGGCTCACGAGCGCGGTTGTAAAGTTATCGCGGACGGCGGCATCCGCTACTCCGGCGACATAGTCAAGGCCCTCGCCGCCGGCGCGGACAGCGTGATGATCGGCTCGCTTTTCGCCGGGACGGAGGAGAGCCCGGGCGAGGTTGTCATATACAAGGGACGCTCGTTCAAGAGCTACAGGGGAATGGGGTCGCTCGGCGCAATGAAGGGCGGCAGTAAGGACAGGTATTTCCAGGAGGGCGCCGATGAGGACAAGCTGGTGCCTGAGGGAATAGAGGGGCTTGTCCCTCACAAGGGGGCGCTCGGCGCGATTTTGTACCAAATGGTCGGAGGCATTCGCTCTGGCATGGGTTACGTCGGAGCGGCAAACATGCGCGATTTGCACGAAAACTCGCGTTTTGTGCAGGTGACGGCAGCCTCGATGAAGGAGAGCCATCCGCACGATGTCGTCATAACCAAGGAAGCGCCTAATTACGCTATGGAATAACTCTTGTTTTTGTATTATAATTAAGGTGGAGGGGTCGATATGGCGTTGCTCGGAATGGCGGATAGGGACAGAAATGTCGAATACGATTGTGTGGATCTCCTGCCAGATCTGGAGGAGGACGTTCTTTTTGTGGACGTTCTCGTGCCTGGCATCGAGGAGGCCTACACTTTAGGCATCGACGAATGGTGGGGCGAATTTATCTGCGAAATGTTTTTGTAACGATCGTTTGTTAGAGGGCGCGTCTGTCAATGTGCGCAATGAGACGTTGTCTTAGGTTTGGTCATGTGCGCGTCCTCGGAGGGGACTCGTTATGACGTTCAAGCCGCAAATTTCATATCAGAGGATTCTATTTTGGATTGGCTCGACGCTCTGTTACTGGTGGTTGATCTATGCTGCCAGTCTGATGACTCGCGTAAAGGCGTTTCTAGCTGTCGGAATAATCGCACAGATAGCGGACAGCAAGCCGCTGTCGGCAATCAGGGAAAACTTGAATACGCTCGAAATTGAGGCTTGGCAAACGATGATAAGCGCCGGCCCGATCCCGGATGAGCTCATGGCCGTGCCGGTCGCTATAGCGTTTGTGCTCTTTATACTGCCATTTGTAGTGCGCCTCGATTATCGCGCGCCGTTTCGGGGAATTTTCTTCCTGTCTGTTTCGGTGCTTTTCTGCTATGTATGCGTCTCCATTTTAAACGTCGTTTTAGCGGCAGGCATGGGCTGGGCGCTCGCTTTCAACGCCGGGCACAACCCGTCCGCGGACATTCTCGTCTTTCTTGCGTATCCCCTTTACGTTCTGGCGCCCCAACTGATGAAGAATGTGCCGGGCGCGCTGTCGCAGTTCCTGTACGTCGGTTTTATTTATTCCGTGTTCACCATGCCCAACAGAATCGTCGAGGCTGTAGAAACCCCGCCGGAGACCAGGATAAATGCGAACGACGGGCAGCCGGAGGACGACTGGGACAAGTCGGCAAGCACGATGGAGATGGAGCGCGCCACGAAGTTCCTCGAAACTATGGCGGTCGCGCCGGAGCTCGTGAGCGAAATCAGGACGGAACTGTCGAACTACATCAACAGATCCGCGTTTATCCACGAAGACCTGAAGACCGGGACGCCGCACTACAACGTCATCCTCACCCAGGCGACGGGGTTCCTTCGCAGGATTATTGTCGATGACGCGGCCAGGCAGGACGCGCGCGACGCGCTTGCGCTTATTGCCGACGAGATGCTGCGTATGGAGTACATCTCCCCGGCGGAGCGCGAAAAAACGAGGACGTGGCTGTCGGTCCTGGCGCCGCGAGAGTAGAATAAACGCGAAGCGAAACGCGGTCATAGGAGGCGTTCGACATGGAAAATTTATTCGCCAGGCTGTTCGATATCCTGAAAAATGGCGAGGATGCCGTTCTAATTACGACGTGCGGCCCTGACGGAATCGCAAAAACGCTCCGAACGGGCGGCGAGCTTGCGGAATGGGCTGGCCGGGGCCGCGGGAACGACTCGCTTTTTCTCGAAAGAGGCGAAGGAAAGGCTGTCATAATCGAGCGGTTCCTGCCGCGTCCCCGCATGATAATATTCGGCGGCGGACACGTCTCACTCCCCCTATCCCGAATGGCCTCCATGCTCGATTTCGACGTGACCGTCTTCGACGACAGGCCGGCTTTCGCCTCCGTGGAGCGTTTTCCGTGGGCGAGCGAGGTCATATGCGACGGATTTGAAAACGCGGCGCGCCTTTCCATACGCGCATCTGACTACGCAGTGATCGTCACGAGGGGACACAGGCACGACCAGGACTGCCTTCGCGCGGTTTTTAGCGGCGAGGCCCCGTTTTATATGGGCATGATCGGCTCGCGGCGCAGGGTCGCTGTCGTCCGCGGACAAATGAATGACGAGGGGTATGACCCGGCGCTCGTCGAGCGCCTTCACGCCCCTATCGGCCTTTCGATAGGCGCGGTGACGCCGGAGGAAATATCGGTCTCGATCCTCGCCGAGGTTATAAGTGAAAAACGCTCTGCCGGCCCAGCCCGGCAGGGCGAGAACTACGCGGACATGGCGCTGATGGAGTGGCTGGCGTGCCGAGAGGAAAAGGCCGCGCTCGTCACAGTGCTCTCGACCTCCGGATCCACGCCGAGAGAAAGCGGCGCAAAGATGGTGGTGCAAAGAGACGGGCGCACAATCGGAAGCATCGGCGGAGGCTGCGCGGAGGCCGGCGTGATACGTGCCGCGCTCGACCTCATGGAGCGCGGCAGATGGCGCATAAAAAACGTGGACATGACGGACTCCGCCGAGGAGGACGGCATGGTCTGCGGAGGTTCGATGGAGACGCTTATCGAAGGCCTGTGAATATATGAAAGCGCTGATTAATTCGCCCTGGCGACATTTTGCCGCCATGAAACGCAGAGACAAACTGACAATAAAACGGAAAAAAAGAAAGTCTGGCGCTTAGAGCGCCAGACCAGATGAAGGGGTTATGAAAGGTTGTTGTTAACATTCTAATCCTACTTTAAAAAATTGTCAATCATTTTTCGCAATACTCCTTATTTACGGGGGTGAAAGATGTTTTCGGGCTGTTCTGAAAAAAATCTTATCCTGGTGGCGAGAGGCGCTCTGGCGCTTTTGTGTCTGTTTTTTTTGGTTCCGGAGATGCCGGTGAACTATCTGTCCATCTCAGGGCCGGACGGCGTGCTTTTTGCGGCGCCGGTTCCGCACGGGGGGGCGTTTTTTACGACTTACATCCACTCTGTGCAGAAGACTCCTGTCGTGGACGAATACAGGATAGCCGACGGGAAAATCTGGGGCTGGGAGGAACTCGTGCACTCGCACGGCGCCGGGCTGCCGTTCTCGGCGCCCGAGCACGGCAGGTTCGTCGTGGCGCCGCCAGGCATGATCGTGCAGGGCGGACGGCGCGCGGAAGAGCGAATAGTTTACAGGGTGGGGAACGAGACGCTGGGGAGAAATTTGTGGCGTCTGCCGCCGTTCGAAGAGGTCTGGGCTTACGAACGATTCCCCGGCGCGAGGGTCTTTATCGAGTCGTCCATAAGAAAATTTAAAGACGCGCCGGTTATTGGCTGGCAAGGAGGAGAATACAGCCGGCGGCGGTAAAAACAATCGGCGCCGCGACTTGGACGCGGCTATGCGAGCTGGGCAAACGCGACGAGAGCCAAATGGGCAATGGCCGCGCGCAAAGCGAAACGGCCAAAGGGAGACCTGCGTCCGCTAATGACGAATAAGGCGGTTTTACGCACAAAAGTTCCGACGAACTAAAAGGGACAAAAACCAGGGCGAGAAACCCAACGCAGGAAAACGCCGCAAGGTTCGACGAAGCCCCTCCCGATACGAGAGAAACGCTCGAAACGGCCGGCGCGAACGACATCAAAAGGCCGGAGAAAATCAGCGCCATCGCAACGTACAACACGGGGCCGCGCAACCCTTCGAGGCGAAGGATCATGCTGAACCCCTCGATCGAGAGAAAATCCCCCGGCGTCCCGAAGAGGCTTATGAAACGACAGAATGCGGCCGACGCAACGACCAGGCAGCCGAGGAAAACCGCTCTCGCCCGAAATGTGCGAAAAAATCCGGCGTCGTCTGCTGGAGCGACAATTATAGCCGCGCTGAAGAGAGGAAACCAAACCCACGATCGAACTCCAATGAAATAAAAGACCGCCGCGCCGCTCCAAGGAAGCGCGCAGGTCGAAAGAAGGGCACAGAAAATGGCGGTCGCCCCGCGAAAACCTATGGGGCGAGGATTAGCCGGAAGGACGGTCGCCAGCATAAAACATACGTACAATAAACCGAGCTTCAAATCGGGGTATTACCCTCAGTTCCCAGAGATTACGTCCACGCCGATAAAGGAATAATATGCGAGAAATATCGCCCCGGCGAGCAAAAAACCCAGCAGCACGCGCAGGTAAAAGACCATTCCGGAAAAGCCAGGCAATACCCCGGCGTATATTTTCACGACCGCGCGCCCGACAAACAGCGCGGCTAAAAAAAAGAGAAGCGCGACAAGCGCCTGAATATTAATGATCGGAATATTCATCACACCACCTCGTATTCATTTTAACAGCGCCGCTAAGAAACGCAATTCCCTCATCATTAACGCGCGGTTATTTTATGTGTATGGCGCGCTTGACATAGCACGGCTCTCAAATATAATTTAGTCGTTACGTACGATTAAAGAGACACATAAAATAACAACAAAAATTTCTTTAATCTTGAAGGTGTAGTACTCCTCCGGGGGGTTCTCTTTTTTTAAAAAAATTTCAGCCGACTGATTATAATTCTGGCTATTTGTTTGCAGGCAAATTAATCAAGAATTGGAGGCTGCGGAATACATGGGGGAATTCAAAGACACTGACGAGGGAAAACCGGTTGCGGAGACCGGCGGGAGAATCGACTTCGATGATTTGATGCGCAAGTATGACACCGAGGCGCGTTTCAGGAGGCCGCCCGGATGGCAGTCGAAGCTCATCATATTTCTGTGCGTGGCAATGTCCGCTTTCCACTTCTACACGGCCGGAATGGGTCTTCTCCCCGCCCAAAAGCAAGGCGCGGTTCATCTCGCCTTTGTCCTGGCTCTCGTGTTTTTGCTCTATCCAATCAGGTCGAACATGTCCAAGAACTCGAAAATCCCGTTTTACGACTTCTTTCTCGCGGGTCTCGCGGTCGTCCCGCTCGTATTCCTGATCACTCAGCTCGACTCTATCGCGATGGAGCGGTCAGGGATGCCGACCGCAACCGATATAGCTATGGGCTTTATTCTCATAGCGACGCTTCTCGAGGCGACGAGGAGAATATCAAACCCGATACTTCCCTGTCTCGCGCTCGTCTCCCTTCTTTATTGCTACTTTGGCAGGTATATGCCGGAAATGATATCCCACAGAGGTTTCAGCGTCAACCGCATAGTCAATCACATGTACCTCGGCACAGAGGGAATATTCGGCACACCGCTCGAAGTGTCGTCCACGTTCGTATTTATGTTCATCCTGTTTGGAAGCGTACTCGAAAAAACTGGCATGGGCAAATTCATAATCGACCTCTCCTTGGCGCTCGCCGGCTGGTCCACCGGCGGCCCGGCCAAGGTCGCTGTCGTGGCGAGCGGCCTGATGGGCACGATATCCGGCTCCTCGGTAGCTAACGTCTGCACGACGGGCATGTTCACGATACCGCTCATGAAAAGCGTCGGGTACAAGCCGCATTTCGCCGGCGCAGTCGAGGCCGTCGCGTCGACTGGCGGACAGATAATGCCGCCTGTCATGGGCGCCGGCGCGTTCATAATGGCCCAGTTCCTCGGCGTCAGCTACATAGAGGTCGCTATCGCCGCGATTGTTCCGGCGCTGCTCTATTACTTCGCCGTATTGGCGCAGGTTCACTTCGAGGCGAAGCGGCTCGGGTTAGTCGGTTTGTCTCTGAGCCAACTGCCGAAAATCGGCCCGCTTATAACGCAGAAGGGCTTCCTTCTCATACCGCTTATCGCGATAGTTTACCTTCTGATCGCGGGTTACACGCCCCTAATGGCGGCTTTCGCCGGTATATGGGTGAGCTTTTTCCTCTCGTGGCTAAACAAGGAGACCCGCCTCACGCCAAGGCGTATTATGGAGGCGTTCGAGGCTGGCGCGAGAGGCGCGCTCTCCGTGGCATGCGCATGCGCATGCGTCGGTATGGTCGTTGGCATGGGGACGCTCAGCGGGCTTGCGCTGCGCATAGCAGGCGCGGTTGTGACCCTCGCCGGAATTCTCTCGCATGGCCATATAGGCGCTCAGTTGATCTTCACGCTGTTTTTCACGATGTGCGCAAGCATTATATTGGGAACCGGCCTGCCCACGACGGCGAACTTCATAGTCACTAGCACGATGGCCGCCCCGGCGCTTCTTCGGCTTGGCGTGCCCCCGATGGCCGCATACATGTTCGTCTTCTATTTCGGCATCGCCGCCGATCTCACTCCCCCGGTCGCTCTCGCCGCGTACGCCGGGGCCGGCATTGCTGGCACCGACCCGATGAAAACAGGCGCCGTGGCTTTCAAACTGGCCCTCGCCGGTTTTCTCGTGCCGTATATCTACGTCAACAACCCTATTCTGCTTTTTATCGACGCTACCCCGCTTCCCATGATACAGTCGATAATCACGGCTCTCATAGGAGTTTTCCTGCTGGCGATGTTCACCATCGGCTACTTCAAAGCGCATATTCACTGGTTCATTCGGGCGCTGGCCTTATGCGGCGCGCTTGGCCTTCTCGACCCGGACACATTGACCGATGTCATTGGGCTGATGATTCTCGCGTTTATTTATGTTTTCCAGACAATAAAGGCCAAAAAACAGGTGTCGCGGTCGTCGCTCCCGCAGTAATCGAAGTTTACGGCATTTCCGGGAAAGGAGGCGTTGCGGGCCTGAAAAAACGGAAAAATAGAATTGTGTGAAATTATCGCCGCGTTGCTGTCTGTCAAGAAACATTTGTTATAGCTAAATACTGGGGAGGTATCGGTAATGACAAGGAAAAAGCTGTTTATCACGACAATGTTCATAATTATGGCAATGTTTTGTACAGCGGGGACGGCGTTTGCCGAGAAGACGTTCCTGTCTATCGCGACCGGCGGCACGTCCGGAACATACTACCCCATTGGCGGCGCCATCGCCAAGGTTGTCTCAGACGGGTCGAACATTCAGGCGACCGCTGAGACGGCAAATGCGTCAGTCGCTAACGTCAATCTGGTCGCGGCGAAGGAGATCGAGGTCGCGTTCGTCCAGAACGACATAACGTTCTGGGCCTATACCGGCAAGGTCATGTTCTCGTCCCCGCTGACGAATCTCCGCGCCATAGCCGCTCTTTACCCGGAGCACATCCAGCTCATCACCGCCAAGGGCTCGGTCATCAACACAATCGACGACCTCAAGGGCAAGCGGGTCGGGGTCGGCGCTCCAGGCTCCGGCACGGAGGGCGACGTCCGGGCAATCATGCAAGTTGGCGGGCTCAAATACAGCGATATGAGGGCGGATTTTCTCGACTTCGGCGGGACGACGAGCCGCTTCAAGGACAACCAGATCGACGCGGGCTTTGTGGTCGCCGGGTTCCCGACGGCCTCCGTCATGGATCTCGCCACAACAAAGGACATATCGCTCCTGAGCTTCACCCCGGATTTCCTCAATAAGCTCAGCAAGGAATTCCCATTTTTCGTGCCGAGCACAATCCCCGCCGGCACGTACAGGGGTCTGGACAAGGACGTCTCCACTCCGGCGGTAGTCGCCATTCTCATCACTCACGACGAGATACCGGACGACGTAATTTATGAATTCACGAAGACCATGTTCGGCGATATCGCGGAGATTCACGCAGCTCACGCGATGGCGAAGGAAATAAAGCTCGAAAACGCGCTGAACGGCCTCACAGTACCGCTTCACCCCGGCGCGGCAAGGTTTTACAAGGAGAAGGGCATGAAGGTCGATTGACAACAACGACAGTTCTTTAACCAGCATGTTCTTGACTTCGCTAACAGTGAAAACGGGCCTCGGCAGCGCTTATATTCGCCCCGCCGAGGCCCGTTTTTATGTCAAAGGCCATATACTTTCAGGTCATAATTATCGGCGCATTCCATAATTTGCAAAGATTTTAAGGATTAAAAAAAGATTAAAAAAAGATTAAAAAAAGAGGGCGTGAGGAAACATGAACGACCTGGTAAAGGCCAGGGTTTATGATGTACTTGGCGAACTCGGCAAAAACGTTGAATTTGGCAAAAGGACTTCTTTGGTCGCTTTCGCCAATCTTGCCGGCCTCGCCAACCTCGTGAAAATTTCTGAGCATGCCGGCGAGTGGCCTGTTGCCATTTCAATAGCGATAGCTCTGGATCCGGCCGTCGTGGCTCGAATCCCGGGCGGGCCTCACGAGGATTATGCGCGAGAGTACGACAGGGTCAACGCGATCTTGGACGAACTGGGCCTAGCGGTAGAAAAGCAGATCGTCGAGCGGGGATGCGCCGCTTACGCTATTACAAGGGAGCGCGCGCCATACGAGAAAAACGTCTGCCGGACGCCGTTCCCGCACAAAACCGCGGCCAGGCTCGCTGGGCTGGGTTGGATAGGCAAAAACGCGCTGCTGGTGACGCCCGAGTTCGGCGCCGCAATCAGGCTGACCACGGTTTTGACCGACGCTCCCTTGATTTGCGACAGGCCAATTTTGGAGCAAAAATGTGGCGCCTGCCAAAAATGCAGAGATTCCTGCCCCGGAGGAGCAATCCTCGGCCGCCTTTGGAGCGTCGAGATCGACAGGGACGATATGGTCGACGCCCAAAAATGCGGCAAAACCACGGAGACGAGAGGTCAAGATTTAAAAATCCGAAGCGCCACATGCGGGTTATGTTTCGCGTCCTGCCCTTTTACGAGAGCGCGATCGCAGCAGTCTTCAGGAGATGACCCGCAACGTCGTTGACGCGACCGGTTTGGATATGAGCGAAAAAACAAATATAAGCGCAATAAAAACCGTAACCGCGCCTGCTTCCGCGACTGGATATAGCTTGTGAAATCAGATTCAGTTTGAGATCTGCCCACCAGCAACCATGAATATCATAAACGGCATGGCGCACCGATTCAACCCCGCCCACGCATAAAGAAGCAGGGCCTCCCGGCGGTCTGTCCGCGTTGGAGGCCCCCGCTTGGTGTCAGTGGATCGGAGGCGGCGCGGTTATCTTCCCCTGCCGCCGCCGCCGCCTCTCCCTCCGCCGGAGGATGTACGCCCCCCTCTGCCGCTTCCTCCGCCTAATTTGCTAGCCGGGCGGGTGTGTCGGCGCATTGTTATGCCCATGTTGTCAATCGACGAACCGAATTTAGAGATGTCGAACCCCGATGAGTTCTCGTACCAGTTTGGCCGATAATCCGCGGACTTCAGTCTGGAGGAGAAATTATTCACCCAGGTCTCGGCGACGCCGAGCGCAAACGCGTACGGCAGGATGCTCTCGAACACATCCGGAGTCAGTTCGGGGACGTTTTGGCCTAGCGCTGGGTAAAGCGCCTCCAGACGGTGGCGTTCCGCCGTTTTTAGGTACATTTCAAATCCCTCTACCTCGTCGAGATAATGCCTTCCAATGCTGGTGCGGGAGGGCATGAGCTTCGAGAATATGACGACCGAGAACAGGACGGATATTACGCCAGACGCCACAACCGGGTCGTGACGCCAGAAAACCATGAGCATATTCCCGGCGGCTAGAGGGAGAGGGGCTACGGAGGCCGCGAACAGCAGCAGAAATATCGCGGGTATTAATAGGATTATTATTTTCAGGGCAACGCCCGGCAATGTATTTCCACCAGCTTTGAAAAGACCCCAGCCCGCCTTTGCGAAGGACAAAACCACCCGCAGGTACACGGACGTAATAAATATACAAACAGCGCCGAAGAGTATTTCAGCCAGCATGTCGGGCGAGACGAGCAGAATCAGTATTGTGAACGGAACGAGCAGCGCCAGCCCGCAGAGGCTGAACGCTTTATTGTTGTGCGAGAGCACTGGCCTGTCCGGCGCCTTGTAACGCACGGGCAGCGCGGACAGCAACTTCCGCGCGGAATCCCCTTCTCCCAGATTTTTCGTCCCATCGTTCGCGTTATAGAAAAGTTTTTCAAGCAGCTCGCGCTGAGGAAACGAGAGATCCTCGCCGGCGAGTTTGCCGGTTCGCGTCAGTTTGATTGTTTTGATTGTTCCGTCGCCGAGGGAGGAGCTTTCGCTTTCTGATATCGAGAGGAAACCCTTCACGGCCAGATCTAAAATGTCTGCCGTCAACAGATCCGAGTCGAACTTCAATTTTTTGATATAACCGACGTAAGCCGGTTCGAAGTCATGCGGAGGGGAAAATGTCGGGTACACGACGCCGCGCTTCGGATCTTTGCCGAAGAAAAACCAGCATCCAGCGTACCACGCGAATATGATAAAAGCAGCCAGCGCGACCATTTGGCTCCCGGCCCGCTCGATCCTCAGTTCAAACCGCGATTTGGGCGGGGGAAAAACAAATCCCTTAGGCCACACCACGGAGACGGAAAAACCCTCGCCGGGCGCAAGCCCCCGCGTTGTCCTGAATATTCCGCCAAGCCCGCCGGAGTCGCGCGCCCACTCTTTGCCGCGCGCGCCGCTCTCGCCCACGGCGGCGTCGTACTCGGATATTTCAGCTCCGTCCGGGAGAGATACGCTGAACGAGGCGCGGGATATCGGAAATATCCAATCATTTCCCGTGACATTCCAGTACAATTCGTCCCCGTCGTCGTGGAAAATCAACTGCCGCGTCAGTGTGTATGTAATGTCGTAGCGATGCGCGCCCAGTGACAGGAATGAGTCGTCGCCGAGATATATCTCTTCGAGATCTCCCTC
>JAITOY010000022.1 GCA_031289775.1 Synergistaceae bacterium | reverse complement strand
TAAAAAATAAGCTGAAAAAACGGCCACAAGCGGCGCCATGAGGTTTTATATTCTGCCGGCTATTGATTTGTCATGGTACGAGAGGTTATGGCGATCCTCATCGTGTACGCCGATTTTGCGCGCGACACCACCACCCAGCCGAGGAATCCCGACCATATCGACCGCTCGTACCTTCTAGCGCTAAGCTCGAATGCCTGCAAACTTTTTTGATGTGTTTTGCCCTGTAGGCGTTTTCCTAAAGTTTGCGTCTCGTATAGCCGATGTAAATATCATAAAGGATTATTAATTTGATAATGGAGTATCGGATTTCGTGGACGTGGTGGCTTATCATGATGTTTTTTTCGGAATTGAAGCCAGAGCTCGAGATACCGGAGGAAGTGTGGAACTCACTCGAAGTCTGCGATTTCGTCAATTTCCCAGTGCCACTATTGAACCCGCCGTACGAGACGGAACGCGGGCTCGAGTGGAGCGGGCACGAACTGATGGTTCTCTCGGAGAACGTAGCGGCGTTCGAGCGCGACGAGGACGCCGCGTTTTACATGCCATACGGCAAGATGTTCAAGATCATGGCCGACACCGGCGAGGAAAGGTTCGCCCAGATTTACTCCGTTTTTTTTGAGAGGCAGGACGGAAAGTGGCGGATGATGTACAGGCTCATGAACTGCGACCGAGTACTCAGATGCGAGCAGGTTTTTCCGGAGTCTTCAGTGTCGAACGACTTCGAAGCGCCGTCCCAGGACGCCTTGTCGTCGAATTGGATGCTCTGCCTCTCCGGGATTGAAAACTGGCTCACGCTCAACGCTTATCTGGATTATTACTGCAAGTTCGAGTCGTATAACAGGAGCTACGTCGCCGCTAACGTAAACAAGCAGCTCGAATATATGGAGGGCAGGGACGCACATGGCTGCGAAGCGCGTGTGATGCCGCTGCCGGGCGGGGTCGTGGTACTCGTCTCCCGTCTGACGAAGGGCATCGCCCTCGTCGTCGACATCGTGAAAAACAAACGCATGGCCTGTTTCGTTATGGACGATCCCTCGCACCTGGTCGAACTTTTCTGGCAGTTGCACTCGAAGATGTTTCTCAGCTCAAGGGACATGATGGCGATGGAGGGAATGATATGCGACGCGAGGCATTACCTGTACGCGATCAAATCCGCCCGCGAACAGAAACTCATGCCCGAGGAACTCACGGCGGCCGCGTTTTACTGTTAGTGATATCGTCAAAATCCCAAATAATGAATGTATAATAGTTAGCGCCTTTTTCCCCGTTGATCACGGATCACTGAAAATCGCCGCGTTTGTTTTTAGGTGCGGCTTTTTTCGGGCGATTTTTTGCACTGATGGAATGGTTGATATGTTTTTAAGGATCCGACGTCTCCATAAAGCGGGAAAAGGGCTGAGAATCTGTGAATAAAACCACTCGTTCCGTAACGATGTTTTTCGGGAGTTTCCTTTCTAAGATGGGCTTCGGGATGCGGGCAAAACTAATCATAATTTTTCTTCTCATAAAGGTCATACCGCTTGTGCTGCTCACGTACATCGCGTGGAGACAGTTCGGACTTCTGGGCAGCGAACTCGGTATGCGCACGCAGGAGCTCGCCGCTAAGATGAACGACTCTCTCACTCGCACAGGCAAGATAGCCGTCGACGACTCAGTGGAGGCGATGAACGCCCGCGCCACTGAAGACATAGAGCGCATGACTACGGACACGGCTCAGAGGGTCGCCGGCTTCCTGTACGGGCGCGACGACGATATACTCTCCATCGCGATGCTGGGCCCGTCAGAGGAGAACTACGGGTATTTTATCGAGAGCAGGCTTGCCAAGCTCATAAAAAATGGCGACTGGGAGCTGGCCGCGAATGGCGCCTCATGGATCCCTGTCACAAAGTCGAGCCCAAATCTGACGGCGGGGAGCGTCTTCTCCTCCAACAGGGAGAACGACCTCAGCTTCCGCTACCGAGAACCGGACGCCTTTGAATATGAAAAACGCCCGCTCTATCTCGAGGCGACATTTATCGACCTCGACGGGAACGAACTCGTAAAGACAGTCACTTCGCCCCGCATGGATCCAGCCCTGAAAAACGTCTCAGACAGGCTGAACACTTACGTCAAGTCGGAGACGTACTTTGAGGATCTCAAGGAGTTGCGCCCTGGCGAGATTTATGTATCCGACGTTATAGGAGCGTATGTCCCATCGCGCTTCATCGGCATGTACACGCCGGAAAACGTCGCAAAGCGCGGGCTCGATTTCCTCCCTCAGGAGGAGGCGTATGCCGGAATGGAAAACCCTAACGGCAAGCGCTTCGAAGGTTTAGTCCGCTGGGCTACGCCCGTCGTAAGCGACGACCGCATCGTGGGCTACGTCACTCTCGCACTCGACCACGACCATATAATGGAGTTCACGGATCACCTTATGCCGACCGGGGAGCGTTACACTCAACTGCCAAGCGCCTACGGCGGCAACTACGCCTTTATATGGGACTACAAATGCCGCAGCATCTGTCACCCAAGGCATCACTCGATCACAGGGTTCGACCCGAAAACCGGCGAGCCCCAGATTCCGTGGCTCGAGACGAGCATTTACGAGGCGTGGCAGGCAAGCGGGAAGAGCTACGTCGAATTCATAAAGGATCAGCCAACGTTTGTCGGGCAATCGGTGAGCAAAAAACCGGCTCAGACGCTGACCGAAATGGGCCTCGTTGGACTTGACGGCCGTTATCTCAACTTCGCCCCTCAGTGTACCGGGTGGTTCGACCTCACGGCTGAGGGCGGCTCCGGATCGTTTGTGATACTCTGGAGCGGACTCACAAAGCTGACAACTGCCGCCGCAATCCCCTATTACACTGGGCATTACGGCGATTCGAAGCGAGGGTTCGGTTTCGTTACCATCGGCGCTGGCCTCGATGACTTCCAACACCCGGCGAAGGAGACGGAGAAGAAGATTGGATCGCTGATATCGGCTGCGGACAGTGAGATATCCTATGCGGCGAAAGCGACGCAATCAGCGATCACGGAAAACCTCATGAACACGACAACCCAGATCATGATGTCCGCAGGCATCATGATCGTCCTGGTCGTGATGATAGCTATCTGGATGGCGTCCATCTTCACCGGCAGCATCACAAAACTCATAAGCGGAATTTCACGCTTCCGCGCAGGCGAGCGCCAGTTCCGCTTCGACGCGCCAGTCAAGGACGAGCTCGGCACTCTCGCCGACTCGTTCGATGAGATGGCCGACAGCCTGGTCGAAAGCGTCACTGGACCCCTTTGCATCACGGATATGAACCGCAAGATCATCTATATGAACGCATACGGACTCGTTCACGGCAACAAAACCCTCGAGGATGTTGTCGGGTCGTCATACAGCGAAAACAGCATTTACCCGGCATATTCGATATACTGCCCCATCACCGCCCTGATAGACGACAGGGAGGCGGAAGTCTATTACATAGAGGACGGAGAAACCTATTTCAAGGGGACAGCGTCGTACCTCACCGACAAAAACGGCAAAAAAATCGGCTACATAATAGTCTCCACCGACGTCACAGAGATAGCGAGGCAGCAAAAAAAGACGGAGGAGCAGAGGATGCTGCTCGACACTATCTTCTCCTCCACTCCGGATCTGATCTGGTACGCGGACACGCAGGGCAAGTACCTCGCCGTCAATCCGCGCTTTTCGGCGTTCGTCGGCAAACCGTCGGCCGAGGTCGTTGGGCGCACATCTGACGAAGTGTTGCAGCCGGAGGCTGCGGTGACGTTCAAGAAAAACGACGCGGACGCGATTAAGTCTCCATCCCCCCTATACACAGAGGATATCGCGCGCTTCGCCGACGGACACGAGGAGACGCTCGACTCCGTCAGAACGCCAATTTACGACGTAAACGGCCTCCTTGCGGGACTTCTAGGCGTCGCCCGCGACGTCTCCGCGCGTGTCGCGATAGAAAACGAGCTGCGCGAGACCCAGATCGAGCTGGAAGACGCCGTCGCGGACGCCAACAGGGCGAACGAGCATAAGGGCGAGTTCCTCGCCCGCATGAGCCACGAAATACGCACTCCGATGAACGCTATAATCGGCATGACGAACATAGTGAAGAGGAAACTCGGCGTCATGAAGGGGACTCTGGATGACATAGGCGGCATGGACGAGGTAATGTCGAACGTGCGCCAGATAGAATCCTCGTCGCAGCATCTTTTGGGTCTTCTGAACGACATTCTGGACATCTCGAAAATAGAGGCCGGAAAGATAGTACTCTCCGAGGAAGCGATGGCGATCACAAGGCTGGCGAACACAGTCGCCGGCATCATAAAACCACGTTGCGACGAAAAGAACATAACTTTCGGCACGTTTTTCGAATCGTTCTCCCCATCGACATTCATCAGCGACTCCCTGCGCCTGAGGCAAGTGCTGATCAACCTGTTGGGCAACGCAGTCAAGTTCACCCCAGAGTGCGGCAGGGTGGAATTCAGGATCGAGCGCATTGACAGACGCACCGGTAGCTCGCTCATTGAATTTACGGTAAAAGACACGGGAATAGGGATCTCGAATGAAGCGATGTCCAACCTGTTCCAGCCGTTTGAACAGGGGGGCGCGAACATATCGAGACAATACGGCGGAACCGGGCTTGGCCTCGCTATCAGCCGGCGGATTGTACAGCTCTTTGAAGGGGATATCGCCATAAAAAGCACGCCAGGAGAGGGAAGCTCTTTCAGTTTCGCCGTCTGGCTCAACGAATCCGAATACGCCCTGCCGGAGGTCGCGGAGACGATCGACGCGACGGATATTTTCAAGGGCAAAAAAGCTCTTCTCGTCGACGACGTCTCCATCAACCGCATAATCGCCATGGACTTGCTGGAGTTCACTGGGATGACGATAGACGAAGCGGAGGACGGAGAGGACGCGGTCAAGATATTCAGCGAATCCGACGAAAACACTTACGACATAATATTCATGGACGTGCAGATGCCGAAGATGGACGGCTACTCGGCAGCCTCGGCAATACGCGCGTTCGAGCGCTCGGACGCGCGAAGCGTACCCATAGTGGCGCTCACTGCTAACGCTTTCAAGGAGGATATAGACAAAGCGCTCGTTCACGGAATGAACGCACATCTCTCCAAGCCGCTGGAGATAGAAAAACTGATCGAGGTATCCGTCAGATTTCTCGGACAAAAAAAAGTGACGGAATGAGCAAAAACGTCAAATAATTCTGCTATAATTTTCTGGGATGCGGCGTCCTTTTTTATATTCTCTAAATTGCACACGGGTATCGTCCGACAATATAAGTGAGGGGGGCGAATCTGAATGGATGAACGCTTTGCTCAGCAGGCCAAGGACACTTACAGAGTCAACCAGATTCAGATGGCGTCCAAGGAACAATTGCTGATAATCACCTACGACATTGGGATTAGATCTTGTGTTGCGGCGGAGAAGGCCATAGAGGTCAATGACGTCGAACAGATAAACAATCACCTCAAGAGAGCTCAGGCGGTCGTCAGGGAGCTGATGGTAACTCTGAACCTCGAGCAGGGAGGCGAGGTCGCGGCGTCTCTTATGCGTCTATACGACTACATGTACTTCCAGCTCGTCGAAGCTAACGTCAAAAAAGAGGGCGAGCCGATAAAAATGGTTCGTCAGATGTTGGAGGAGCTGAAATCTACCTGGATGGAAGCAATCTCCAAACTCAAAATGGAGACCGGTGATAAAAAAGTAGCGGCCGTAGCGCCGTCTGCGGGAGGGACGAATTTTGCGTACTGAACTTTTCTACAGAGTAAACAAGCTCGTCGAGGAGGAACTGACTCTGTACAGGGATCTTGAAAACCTCGTCGACATCGAGGAAATCAAGGTCAGGGAGTCGGATATGGAAGGCCTTCTTGATGTTCTTCAGCAGAAACAGTCCGTGATCTCCCTCCAGGAGACGCTCCTTGAGCGTTGGAACCAAATATCCTCTGGACTCGGCATTGCCGAGGGGCGTGAGGGGCCAGTCTTTTGGAACGCCGTCGCGACGAGCGTAGGAGAGCGCGGATATAACCAGATAGTAGGCAACATCGATAAAATCCGCGAACTCGGACAGAACCTCCTTGACCGCGAAGGGAGAATTCGCCAGAACTTGGAGGAGAATCTCGCAGAGATGCGCAAAACCCTGCTCTCTATGGGACGGAACCGCGTCGCCATGAAAGGCTATTCGCAGGGAGTGGCTTCCAGTATCTGAAAGGCGGGAAACCACGCTGAAGTCCTTTTTTGCGCAATCAAAAACATCCAAAATCCTGTTTGTTTGGTTGTCGCTATTAGTCGCCTTCACGCCGGGAGCGGCATACGCCGCTCCCCTTTCCGTATCCAACGACGTCTCCGTCTCGTACGACGTCACTCCTGAGGAGGAAAAATTAGCGCGCCGCGGCGTCGATGAGGTCGAGAAGGCCATGCCTGTCATAATCGACCCAGTGCTTCAGGCGCGCGTCGAGACAATCGTCAAAAGGCTGAAGCCGCAGATGAAGCGAAACCTCCCCTATGAGGTAAAAATTGTCGACCACAAAATGGTGAACGCCTTCGCCCTGGCGGGCGGCCCTATGTACGTCACAACCGGTATGCTAGACTTCGTGAAGACAGACCTCGAACTCGCCGGAGTGCTCGCTCACGAGATGAGCCACGCGGACAGAAAACACGTCATAACCCAGATGGCTCGCAACGACCGCATGACCCTTCTGGCGATAGCGGCTATGATAGCGTCGCGCGGTAAGGGGGCGGCGATCATTGCCGCAAACGCAATTCAGGTCGCCGTGATGGGCGCCTATAGCATCGATATCGAAAAAGAGGCGGACGCTTATGGCATCCAGGCCCTACACAGGGCGGGCTACAACCCTACTGGAGTCCTGACGCTTCAGGAGCGGCTTCAGGAGGAGAGTTTGAAGCGCGCACAGGTAGACCTCGGAATTTATCAGACTCACCCGGACACAAAGGAGAGAATAGCCTCCGCGATCAAGTATATGGAGGAACACGACCTGCCAGTAAACAGGAAATACCCGCTCGGTCTCCTGAGGACGCGTGTCGAGGTTCTCTCAGGCGATCTCTGTCTCACGATAGACGAAACGCCGGTCTGGCGAGGCGAGGAGAACGAAGCGACGGCAGAGCTGTTTGAAGACACCGCTTCGGCGCTGTGGGACTCACTCCAGCTCGAGACGGCGCCTTACGACATAAGGGTCGGCAACTCCCCTTCCGGGCAAGCTCTCTTCGTCGATGGCAAAAAAATAGCCGGCGCAAACGAACTGCCAGACGGAACGGAGTCCCTCGATATCCTGCGTCAAGGCGTATTGGACGCCCTGAACAAAGCGAAAAGGCGCCACCCGTTAGCCGACTTCTTCAGATAACCGACGCGCCAGTTTGCAGATTCGCGCCTGATTGGTGTTTTTGACATTTGCCAAAACGACGCCCGCGATTAATATTGCGCTTAGGGAATGTCTGATTTTATTATGGAGAGTGACTTCGAATGATAATTCACGTGTTTTGCGAAAACAACTTAGTGTGGAGATCTCCGTTTTTTGCGAAATTTTCGCTCATCCTCACGCTTCTGGTATGTCTCTCCATTTTTTCCGCCGACTCTCTTCAAGCGGCCGAAAATATAACCCCGATGACCGAGGACGCGGCTGCGTTCGCGGTAAACTCCCTGGCAGTCGACCTGTACCGGGCCTTTGCGAAGGACTTGGGCTGCGAAAACATCTGCTTCTCGCCATACAGCGTATCCACGACGTTCGCCATGACCTACGCAGGCGCGGCGGGCGACACTGCGGCTGAGATGGAAAAACTCCTCTACTACAGCGACGAGATTCACGAGTCGAACGCGGCTCTCCTCAAGGGCTTCGCCGGCGCGCCTGAGGGGTCGGGCCAACTTTCAACAGCCAACTCCATCTGGCCACAGCGCGACTACCGGCTCCTGAACTCATTCACCCGCCTTCTCGCGAGCGCCTACGAGGCGTCCGCGAGACCGCTCGACTACAAAAACCAGCCGGATCGATCGAGGGCCGAGATAAACGACTGGGTCGCGAAGCACACAAACGACAAAATACAGGACATACTCCCCTCTGGGAGTGTGCGCTCAGACACGAGGCTCGTCCTTGTAAACGCCGTATACTTTAAAGCTCCATGGCTCGACGAGTTTCGCGAGACCCTGAACTACGAATCTGATTTTTTCGCGTCTCCGGACGCCTCGGCCCCAGCCGTGATGATGCGCTCAGTCAGGTATACCCCGTATTTTGAGACTGACGAAACGCAAGTTTTGAAACTTCCGTACGCCAGAGGCGTTTACTCTATGATAATTTTCCTGCCAAAGGAACGGGACGGCCTCGGCGCGATCGAGGGAAAGCTCGCTCTGGGCGGCTTGGACGACCTGCGCAACAGAGTTGAACGCAGACGGGTGGACGTGAACATTCCGAAGTTCAGGCTCGAAAGCTCGTTCGACCTCACGGAGACGCTGAAAAACCTGGGCGTCGGAAGCGCGTTTGACGAGGATCTAGCTGATTTCTCCCTCATGAACGGCAAGAGGAATCTCTATATAAACGTGGCGTCTCACAAAGCGATAGTTGAGGTCGACGAGAGGGGAACTGAGGCCGCAGCAGCAACGGCAATAAGCGCGGCCCGGGCGACCGCTCTGCTAAAGGAGGAAGAACCAGTTATATTCCGGGCCGACCACCCATTCATCTTTCTGATCCAGGACGAGGCAAGCGGGACGATCCTGTTCATGGGAAGGGTATCCAAACCGTAAAAGACAAAAAACCGGGCGGGGATCGACGGGCGAATTTCAGCGCCGAGCCCCCACAGACAATATATCGCCCTCCCCCGCTTTCAGGATGTCAATATCGCGTCTTGACATAAAAATACTTTGGGTCGATCATGCTTTACGTTAGTGACGTTTTGCGCGAATACATGCAGGGAGGTTCGTTTATTGGTCGACTGTCCATTGTGTGGGGCCTTGTTGTGGTAGGCTCTCGTCTTTTTTCAGATTCCGATTCAAATGTTAAACCGTTTTACCTTCAAATACGGTTTGCCCTATTTTTTATTGTTTTTGTACTGACGATTTTTTCAGTAATCATCATCAACACGATACAAGAGGTAAACGAAATTACTGAGTTTGTCAATTACAGCATAGGCGCGCCCATCGTTAAACGCGCCTCCGAGTTAATAGACGGCGACTCTTTCGAAAGGCTGGCCAAAAGCCTCGATCCCGAAGACCCGTATTATGAGGAAACACGGATAAAACTGCTGAACCTGAAACGTGAGACCGGGTGCCTGTATCTTTATACAATGGCGCCATACTTGGATACTGTCCATATGTACGTTATAGACGGGGAGACTATAGATGAAGTCTCGCCCCTGGGACTCCAAGAGGATATTTCGCAATATGGCCCTTCCTACATGAAGACATACGAGACCAAAACTATGCAGTACGAAAAAATGTCCTACCTTCCAGATTGGGGGTGGCTGATATCGACGTTTTTTCCCATTTTTAATTCCGCAGGCGACGTTGTTGGCGTAATTGGCTGCGATTTTGAGGCCGAAAGCATTTATTTAAGCATGCGCTCCAGAATAATCAATGAAATAATCTTCATCGTGGGTTTTATCATTCTCGGTTTTATCCTCTACCTATCCCTGCTCAAGGCTATAACGGGACAAAATCGCGAACTGATGGCGATGAACAGAAAAGCGCAGGCTGCGTCGGAGGCCAAAAGCGCGTTTTTGGCCAGGATGTCGCACGAGATTCGCACCCCTATGAACGCGATAATCGGAATGAGCGAGTTAGCGGAGCGCGACTACGGCAGGCATGAGGCGCTTGAATACATACAGGACATCAAGCAGGCCGGCGCAAGCCTCCTCTCCATAATCAACGACATCCTCGATTTCTCGAAAATAGAGTCCGGTCACGTCCAGATCGCGACCTCTCGTTATGAAACCGCGTCTTTATTCGACGACGTCCTCACCATAATAAAAGTCCGCCTCGGCGACAAGCCGGTCGAGCTGCTAACGGAGGTGGACTCTTCGATTCCCGCGTTCCTGATAGGCGACGAGGTCAGGGTTCGCCAGATACTGCTCAACATCCTCTCGAACGCTGAGAAGTATACGAACAGTGGTTTTATCAATTTCGCCGCTCGATGCGAGCGCTTTGGGGATGGCTCGGTAAATTTGATTTTCTCCATCTCAGACAGCGGGATCGGCATCAAATTGGAGGATGTGGGTCGTCTGTTCAACGACTTCACCCGCGTCGATACCCAACACAACAAAAACATTCAAGGTGCGGGCCTCGGGTTGTCTATCACGCGTCTCCTTTGCCGCGCCATGGGCGGAGACGTGAGTGTCGAGAGCGAATACGGGAAGGGCTCCGTATTCACAGCCTCAGTCAGACAGACGTGCCGCGATTACATACCAATGGGCGATCTCGTGAGGAGGACGCATACCAGCTCGCGATCCGGCGAAGTCCTCTTCACCGCGCCCGACTTTCGCGTGCTGATAGTGGACGACAACGCGACAAACCTGAAAGTAGCGGAGGGACTTCTCTCTCCGTACATGATGAAGGTGGAAACATGCCAAAGCGGCGAAGAGTCAGTGGCCCTCGTCAGGGAGAAGGAATACGATCTCGTGCTCATGGATCACATGATGCCCGGCATGGACGGGGTAGAGGCGACCTCCGCGATTCGTTCGCTGGGAGGACGTTTCACGAGGCTTCCTATCGCGGCGCTCACCGCAAACGCGGTCTCAGGAATGAAAGAGATGTTTCTGGAGAACGGTTTTGACGATTTCCTGTCGAAACCACTTGAAATAGCGAAGCTGAAGGAGTGCGTCGAAAAATGGGTGCCGCATGAAAGACGACGCCTTAAAGCGAGCGACGAGTTGAAAGACCACGGCATATTCAAGAGAGCCGCCTCCGAGAACAAGAACCATTCCATCGCCGAGGCCGTAATCGACGGACTGGATATAGCCGCTTGCCTATCCCGTTTTCCGAAAGAAAGCGCGTATCAGGAGGTACTTGACTCCTTTATGGACAACACGCCGCCACTGCTCGACAAACTGCGGAACGTCGACAGGGATTCCATCCATGAGTACGCAGTGACAGTGCACGGAATAAAGGGTTCAAGCTCCAGCATCTGCGCCTTTAAATCCGCGAAATTGGCGGAGGATCTCGAGCTCCACGCTAAAAAGAACGAGTTAGAGGCAATTGTCGAAAAAAATGGCGCGTTCATCGAAACAGTTGAGAAACTTATCGCGGATCTGATTTTTATACGAGAGAGTTCACCAAAATCAAAGGCTCTGGAGAAAAAAGCGGCGCCGGACGACGAACTGCTGAGAAAACTGCTCGATCGCTGCGAACACTATGACATACAAGGCATGACGGACGTTCTTGGCAAGCTCGAGGAATATGAATATGAGCGGGACGGCGAGCTCGTTAGATGGATAAGGGAAAAGACCGGTAATCTGGAGTATGATGAGATAGGCGACCGCCTGAAGCGCCTGTCGAACTAAAAAAACGGCGACCGGGAGGATTGTCGTCCTCCTGGTCGCGCTATGCGAAAAAATGCCTATCAGCCCTCCCGATACAGCGGCATCGACAGGCTTAGGGTATTCGCCGCATCCTCCGCGCTCATCTCCATAACGGCTTTTTTGAGCGCGTCAGCGAGCCTATCTCCGAACCTACGTAAACGCCGCTACGATCCATAATCGAAATATCCCCGTTACATCGTGAAGTACCATGCAAATGGAGCGAGCAGGAATATGGTGAGCACCGCGCGAATTATGTAGATGCAGGTGAGCTTTATGAAGTTCAGCGGGATGGATGAGTTCAGGATCAAAACCCCGACTTCTGTCATGTAGACAAGCCCCGTCGCCGATATTCCAGCGCACATGAACCTGGCAGCGTCAGTCTCGGCGCCAGCGCCGACCACTGCCGCGAGGAACTGATCCGCGAAGCTCAGAACAAACGCCGTGCCAACCGCCCCGGCCTCCGGAATCCGCATCAGGTTCAGCAGCAAGGTGAACGGCGTCGCGATGATGTTGAATATAGGGGTGTTGTTCGCGATTATCAGAACGACCGTGCCCCACGAGATGACGAGCGGCATGGTGCCGACGACGAGCGAAACGAGGGTCTTCCCAACGCCGGCGACAGTAGCGGCGGGCGTCTGTTTGGCCGCGCGATCGACAGCCAGCTTCAGCGCCCAATCGCCGAGCTTATACCCTTCCGGTATCTCGTCGCCTATGCGCTGTTTGCCGGCCTTGCCGGAAAACGTGTCCGGAATGCTCGACAACGGCCAAATTCGCGGCATTATGATGGCAAGCAGGAATGTCACTATGTAGATCGAGATGAGAATTTGAAAGTACATGTGTGGAAGTTTGACGAAGTCGGCCATGACGTAGATATACGCTATGCTGATGACGGAGAATGTCGTGGAGATGATAGCGCCCTCTCTGTCGGTGTAATACCCCTGATCGTGCACCTTTGTCGTAATCACGACCGCGACAGAGCTCGAACCGATCCAGGACGCCAGGCAGTCCACCGCTGCCCTGCCGGGAAGTTTGAACAGCGGGCGCATCAGCGGGCGGGCGAAGGTGCCAACATACTCCATGAGCCCATAGTCTGTGAGAAAAGGAACGATGGCAGCCAGGACGAGGAAAATTATGAGAAGAGCGGGCGCGAGCACTATCCCCGGCGTCCCTCCGTTATCCATGTTCCAGATCACTTCCGGCCCGATATGAAAGATAATCAAAATATACAACGCTCCGCCAAGGAGACGTGAGAGCAGCCAAAATGGCGTTACCACAAAGATCTCGCGCAGAAACTCGCTCTCCGTTATGAACTTCGGCCTAGCCGCCACGGCCAGAACGGTTACAAGAGCGCTAAGCACGACGAAAATCATCGCCGCCATCGGCAGGTAGGACTTTAAAACTGTCTTGCCGAAGTCTATGACTATTCCGAGAATTGTGTTATACGTGCCATCTTGCGGTATGGGCATGATAAACGCGATGGCCGCGATCAGGGAGGGTAGAATGAACTTAGTCAACTGTGCGCTCGAATAACTTTCTTTTTTCGCCATACTCATCTTTTTCTCCTTATTTAGATATATCTTTTACGCTCTCCTCCAGCTTTATGCCTTCGCTGGCGAGTTCATTCAGGACTGGGTCATAGATCTCCTTCAACGTGGGTTTGTGAAGGCCTGGAGTTTTTATTTTGCCCTCGAGGATGAAGCGAACGGCGATCGCCGGCGGGACGCCGGTTGTCTTCGCGATAGAGGTCCACTTGTTAGGGATGCCGTAATCGACAAGAACCGATCTGTGAAGTTTTCTCGCGCCGTCCTTGGAGACGGAGACGAGTTCGTCCGCGAGCACGACTAGGTCTCTCTCTTCCGGGGTGAACAGGAGCTTCTCGGCGAAGAGGAACGACACGATCTCCCTGGCGGAGGTTTTGTCGAAAGGGAGCGGCCTGTCGTCAAAAAAACCGAGCCACTCCATCCTCATAATGAATGCCGACCACGGTTTCAAGCCAAATTTGCGGCAGAGCGCCTCTTTGGGGTTGGCGGAAGCGCCGGCCTGTCTGGCGGTGAAAGAGGCAAATGTAAATCCCTTTGTATCCTGTTCGTCGGTGTCGAAATATTTTATCTCGTTCATGTAGCAGATGGTTTCGCACCAGCCGGGGTAGCGCAGTGTGCCGCGGTAAATCGACGTTGCCTCCGGTATGCCGTAAGCCTCTTTGTAGACTGTCGCGTCGGCGTTTGCGTACACCTCAAAGGCGAAACCGGACATGTCGAGCATGTAGACGTGTTCGTAGGTCTCGCCGTCAGGCCAGGTCAGCTCCTGCCCGTCCTGCAATATTTTAGCCGTGCGTTTGCTCGCGCCGATGAGGCTTGACGGCGACCATGAGAGTTTGTAGCCCCACGGATTATTGTTCGCCTCCGGCGCCGGCAGCGCGCCGCAAAGCGAACGGAAGGACTCGACCTTTCCGCCGGACGCGCGTATGCCCTCGATGGTCTTCGAGGCGGACATGTGGTCAATGCCGGGGTCTAGGCCCAACTCCGTCACGAAGATGAGCCCGGCCCTCTCTATGTCCTTCGAAAGTTCGAGCGTTGGAGCGTCTATGTAGGCTGGGTGGACGAGATGCACTTTTTTATCGAGGCACAGCTTAGATATATGGGGCATAAGTGCCGGCGGCAGGAGGCAGAACACTACGTCCGGCTTGTGCTGGCCGATTAATTTCGCGGCCGACGCGCCTGCGTCCTCCTTCAGGACGACGGCGGACGGGAAAAGCTTCGCCGCTGTGGCGAAGTTCGAGTCGTCGAAGTCCGCAACCACGACCTTACAACCGCCTTTTCTTACGAGATAATCTATGCCTGGCGCCGAGACTCTTCCAGCTCCGAGTATCAAAACGGTCTTCATTCTATACGATCCCTCCGGAAAACTGATTTATCGTCAGTGGGCTGAAGATTGAAGATTAAACCCTGGGCGTCTCTCACAATATCGCCCCAAGGAGCAGGTAGAGGAGGATCGACGCGCCAGCGCACACGAGGGCGAACGGCAGCTGCGTTATGACGTGATCCATGTGATCCGACGCTGCGCCGAAGGACGAGAGGCACGTCGTGTCCGAGAGAGGTGAGCAGTGGTCACCAAAGACACCGCCGCCCATTATCGAGCCTATCGTTACCAACACGATCGTAGAGACCTCGCCGCCGGAGAGGTTGAACGCTATAGGAAGCGAAAGCGGGACGAGAAGGGCATAAGTTCCCCACGAGGTTCCAGTGAAAAAAGAGATGCAGGCGCCGGCGAAGAACGTAATCGACGGCAGAAGGAGCGAGTTCATCCACTGCTGCGTAGCGTCGATGACAAACTGCTGCGCGCCGAGACTCTTTGAAATCGTGTTTATGCAGTACGCGAGCGCGAGTATGAATATCGCTGGAAGGACGGACTTTATCCCGTTCGTCACTACGCTCATGAAGTCGCGGATGTTCTCGAAATATCCGCCCAGGCTGAGCAGAATGGCCTGATACGTGATGACGATAAAAAACGTCTCGAGAATCTTCACGCCGCCCAAGACGAAAAATGAACCGACCGAGATGACAATGAGCATCGTCACCGGAACTACGAGGTGAAGGAACATGTGCGTCGGCTTGCCCTGGATCGGCTTGATGTTGTCGAGCTCCTCACCGGCAAGCGGGGTAGCGCCGTCTCTCAGAACTTTACCCTCGTTGAGCGCCCTCTCTTCCGCCTTTTTCATCGGCCCGAACAGCGGGATTACGCGGAACGCGACCAGACCGCAGACGATGACCGCGAGCCAGCCGTAGAAGTTATATGGAACTGATTTTATAAAGGCCGCCATCCCTTCGTCAGCAGTCGTTATCGACCCATGTCCTTTCAGGAGTCCGGAGACGTAGACGCCCCAGCTGGTTATCGGGATTATCGTGCAGATGGGGCCGCTTCCGGAGTCGAGCGTATACGCAAGCATCTCCCTCGATATCTTGAACTTGTCGGTTATGGGACGCGCTATTGGGCCGCCGAAGAGGGGGCTGAAGTAATCGCTGAAAAATATAAATATCCCAAGCAGCCAGCCAAAGCCGGAGGCGACGCGGCGCGATTTTATCTTGTCTCCGCTCCAATCGGCGAAACCCTTGATCACGTTCGCCCTCAGGTAAAACGCTATCATGATGCCGACAGCGACCTCGATCATGAGAACCCATATGAAATCGGCGTTGCCGAGCGACGCCTGGAGGAGCTTCGACATGCCGGTAAAAGGATCAAATCCGGCGACGACCACCCCTATTACGCATCCGATTACGAGCGAAAAAATGGCGTCCTTCGTCATAAACGCCAACAGAAGTGTGATAATGACAGGAACGAGCGACAAAAAACCCTTCGGTGCTATTTCTCCCATCGTTGATCTCTCCTTTCGTTATGCCGACGCTTCATGTTGAAAGCAAGAAACAAACATTTTGCCGCATCGCCTCCTCTCTCCGCTCCGCACGTCCTTGTCGCATAAGTAATATTACGGACTAAATATGATTAATCAGGCTATCATGAACTTTTCAAGCTGTCAAGAATTGAATGTAAACCACTCAAACCACAGGTTCCTATTCACAATCCAAACTCCTCACCCTTGTGAAAATATCAACAAATTGCCGTCTCGATGTATATGAAAAATCATCGAATTATAGTATATTCATATACACAGAAAATAAGCGTGATCGACTGCGGAGGGATTATTGTGGCCCAAAAGCGTGAGGAGAGAGAGTTCGTCGGAGCTCAGCCGAAAAATAAGAGGATTGCGGATCGAATTCGCACCGAAGGTGTTTACGGCGTGATGTTCAACAAGGATGATTTTATGGACGGCGTTGTTTGGGCCGCAAACGTAGTTTACGATTTTCGCGATTTTTTCAAGACTCACAGAGATAGAAACATCGTGCCGATAAAGTCTTTGCCATTTTTCAAGGAAGATCTGATCAACGCTCATTTTTTGATGATCATATATTATAAGATGAAGGACAATCTCGTTCAGCTAGAGGAGCAGAAGCTGAGTCTTTTCACTGTCGCCAAATTCCAAAAAATCGAAGCCGACGACGAGGATATTGTAAAAAGATGGGACGAAAACATGATGCTGGCCCAGCAGAGGATAGATTCCGGTGACCTGAGCGGCTACGACATGAGCCAGTTGCACGGAACGGAGGAAACGTATAAAAAATATACGAAATTAGTCTCTCTTGAGATGAAAAAATATCAGGAAGAGATAAAAAAATTACCCAGATGATTTCCACAGGACAAACGCGATCTTATGTGGCCCACTGTCAGGAGGACAAGCCACACTTTATACAGACATGGGAAAAATCCGCAAAAATAGCCCTGGAAAATGTGTTAGCGACCTCAGTCCACAAAGCAAACTGGATAAAATCCTCTTGAATTCCTCGAACTGACCATAACCAGGCTCTACGTCGCCGTCCCGGTATTGTGTGCCAACCATGAGATCGTATTCCGGGCAGTAGGTATTGAACCGCCCCATAGCTTCTCTCGCCTTGTAATCGATACAAACTTCTTAGCGCGCCGTCGTGATAAACGTTGCGTCCTGATCCAGCGTTATAGACTTCAAAGACTTCAACAGGCCAGCGGGGGGGTATTTTTTATTTGCTGTGGTTTGAGGGTAATGCATTTGGGTAATGCATTTGGTAAATGCATTTGTCCCGCAGATTTGAAGAAGTTCTTGACAGTAGACGCAAGGTGGAATATTATGGAGCTCACAAAAAAATTATTAAAAGACATCGGCTATCCAGTCGATGACATAACCCTCAATTGCTGCGGCGGCAAACCTGTCTGACCAGGGCTCTCGAGAGTGACTGAGCGGCGTTTGAGGCCGCGTTTTAGACGTGACTGGAGGTCGTTAAATGAAATCCTTCGATTTTAAAAAGACGATGTCGACGATGGCGCGAGAGCGTTTGGAGGTATCGGCCATCGGAAGTATGATAAAGCTCGTCATTGAGCACGGCGCCATCTCATTCACAGCCGGTGAGCCATCCGCAGACTTGCTGCCTGCGGATCTTCTTGCGGAGGCGTTTGAGGGGGTTTTCGACGATGCGGCTCAGCTGGGCTATTACCGCTCAGATCTCGGTCACGTCGAATTCAGGGATTGGATCGTCGAGTGGATGAGACGGGACGGACTCATCCCAGGTTGGGTGAAGACGGAAAACATCATGATGACCTGCGGCTCGCAGGAGGGGATCAGCCTTGCGGGTGAGGCTCTCATAGACCCGGGGTGTTATGTACTTGTCGAGAGCCCGACATATATGGAGACGCTTCTCACGTTCAGGAAGCAGGGCGCCGTCTGTCTGGGCGTCCCGATAGACGAGGACGGGATCGACATAGGCGCGCTGGAGGACATCCTCCGCATGAAAAAAATCAGATTCTTATATTCAATACCGAATTTTCAAAATCCGAGCGGCAACACAGCCACTCTCGAACGCCGGAAAGAGGTTCTGGCACTGTTGCAAAAATACGACGTCCCTCTGCTGGAGGATGATCCATACCATTATCTCAGCTACGACAGCGCCACGCCGGCCTCGTATATCTGCCTCGCTGGCGACGACGCCAGGGTCGTCTACCTGGGCAGCTTTTCGAAGATAGTGGCGCCGGGGGTGCGATGCGGTTGGATGGTCGTCCCCGACTCACTTATCGCTGAAATTACGTCGCTTCGGGTAAATTCGTGTTTGGGGCTGCCCACAATGGTTCAACAAGGGATGCTCAACCTGCTGACCCGGCTGGATCTCGAGAGCTACATCGGGCGATTATGCTCGGCATACGCCGGCAGACGCGACGCCCTGCTCTCAGCCCTCGACGCGCACTTGAGCGGCGAGGGCCTAGTCCACAACAGACCGCTTGGCGGCTTTTTCATCTGGGGCCGGCTGGAAGGTATAAAGGACATGAGCGACTTCTCCCGCTATGCGGTCGTGAATGAAAAAATAGGCGTAATACCGGGCAGCGTGTTTTTCGTGCCTGGCGCTGAGGATCCGTCGAGCGTACGCTTCTCGTTCGCCAAAGTCGATAAGGCTAAAGCGGAGGAGGGCTCAGCCCGGCTGGCCAGGGCTATTAAATCTTACAGGAGTTAAACGCAAGATGCTAGTTTTAATTTAGTCTCACTGGAGGAAAGCGAGGTTTTACAGGTGCGGACAATTGATATTGTTGTCGTATGTGTTTATATGCTCGGAATGTTGGGAGTCGGCATATTCGCCAGGGGAAAGATATCCAACATGGACGATTTTCTTCTGGGAGGCAAGCGTTTTAAAGTCCTTCCACTTACCGCCACAATAATGACCACCATGACCGGCGCCGGAATGACGCTCGGCATGGTTGGGGCGGTTTCGAGGCGCGGCTCCGGCATTATGTGGGATCTCATAGGCGTGGCTATCGGCCTCTTCATGATGGCCGCGATAGCCGGAAAGCTCCGCGAGACAAACAAGCGCAGCCTAGCTGAAGTCATAGCCGGCAAGAACGGGAAGGCTCCCCAGATAGCGGTGGCGATAATAGCTACATTCTATACTATAGTTCTGACGGGCCAGAACGTAGCGGCGGTTGGCCGCCTGCTCAATTACGCTGGTTCCGACCTAGGCATCACGCCGGTACAAGCGACTATTTTCGCCGCAATAGTAATGACGGCATATACCGCGCTCGGGGGCCTTTATGCGGTCGTCTGGACGGATTTTGTCCAGTTCATAATAATGCTGGGGACGGCTGGCGTCATAGGCCCCATCATAGCTATCTCGGCGTCCGGCGGCATAGCGCCGATAGCGTCGAATCTCGCCTCCAATAATCTGTCGCTCTTCAACCCGGCGGTCGGCAACGCCATCTGGCCGAGTTTCACATTTGCACTGCTCATGCTCTTTGGCGTTCCGGGCGACCCTACATCGCCGCAGAGGGCGCTGGCGGCAATAGACGCGCCCACCGCGAGAAAGGCTTTTACCTTCGCCGGTATTTCGATGTTCTGGTGGGGCGCCGCCCTGTCGATAATCGGCGGCGCGGCGTTTTACCTCATGCCGAACATTGCTGAGGAATGGGGAACTGCTGAGGCGGCGTTCCCGGTATTTGCCATTAAATACTTCCCGCCCGTCTTGACCGGCCTCGCATTCGCCGGTATGCTGGCGGCCGTTATGTCGACAGCCGACTCGATGTTGTTGCTCTGCACCACGCACTTAGTTTACGACATCGCCATGAGCGTAGCCCCCAAAAAACTGACTGAGGAAAAAGCCGTAAAATTTTTGCCGTGGGTGACAGTCGTTCTCGGCATATTCGCGCTCTTCATCGCTTTGCGCATAACGTCGCTGCTTGCCACAATGTACTTCGTATTCTCCCTTGTATCGGCGTCCTTCATCGTTCCTATGCTGGCGCAGCTTTACATGCCAAATAAATGCACTGTCGGCGGGGTCACCACTGGGGTGCTGGCCGGCGGGGCGATCACGGCGATAATGTACCAGGTGAATTATATGGGACCTGGCGGTGATCCGATCTACACCGGAATGCTGGCTTCCGCTGCGTGCATATTCATCGGCAGCTTCTTCAAACCCTCCTCAGTTGGCGCCGCGCAATGATAAAGGTCGTTTTTCCAGATCAGGCTATATTCGAGGAGTATATCCCTTATCTCGACGCGCTGAAGCCCCTTGAGAGAAATGCGGAAATAATCGCATATTCCGAAGCTCCGTGCGAAAAAGAGGAACGCTATGAGCGCCTCAAGGATGCCGATGTGATAATATTCGGCGTTCATAAATTTGATAACGAGTTTCTCAAAAGGCTTGAGAAACTGAAGATGCTTCAGTTCATGGGAGTGGGATATGCTACGTTCGCTGATCCAGAGTTCTGCGAGAAATCCGGAATTTTATTTATGGGAGTGGACAACTACGGGAGCAACGCGGTCGCCGAGTATGCGCTGGCGCAGATGTTATCCCTGGCGAGAAATGTCGTCGCGGCTGATCGCTATATGAGGGACGGCAAGTGGGTTTATACAAATCTCGAGGGAATCGAAATCAGCGATTCAACAGTCGGCATCTTGGGCGCCGGCAATATCGGTTGCCTCGTGGCAAAAAAACTGCGCGCGCTCGGCGCACGCGTAATAGTGAACGACGTATTCGAATCGGAGGAACTGAAGAACGAAGTGGGAGTGGAATACGCGCCCATCGAGGAAGTTTTCAGCAAATCCGATATAATATCAGTTCACGTCAAATACTTGCCCGCGACGAAGAATTTAGTCTCCGAAAAGCTAATAAAGTTGATGAAAAAAGAGGCCCTCTTCATCAACACCTCCCGATCGGAGATTGTCGACATGGAAGCACTGACCGATGCTCTGCGATCAGGCAGTATCAAAGGAGCGGCAATAGACGTTTTCGATGACGAACCGCTGACGGATTTTTCCATATGCAGACTGCCTAACGTGCAGACCTCCCCTCACATAGGTTATTTCTCAGGCAAGGCAAAGGGCAACTGCCTGAAGAAGTGCGTGGATCAGGTGGTCGAAAAACTACCGCTCCTGAATATTCCATTCCACTAATTTGTGGCAATTTAAATCGGCGTCCAGACGTCGCTTCCCTTGATATTCTTCAGGGCGTGCAGCACATTATTCGGCAGGCTTGGCGCTTTTCTCGACAGTCTTCTGAGACTGACTTTAACATAAGCCCTCATGGAGGTCGCTTCGTTCCCGCAACAGAAGTTGACTATCGGAAACCCTAGCGCGTCAGCCTCCTTTTGTATGTCCGACTCGGCGACGTAGACGAGTGGCCGTATGACCCGTATCCCGGAGCGGCTCATCAGCAAGTTCGGGTGAAAGGAGCGAAACCGTCCCTCGTACATCAGGTTCAAAAAAACAGTCTCTACGACGTCGTCCCGGTGGTGGCCGAGGGCGAGCGACGAGCACCCATATTCGGCGGCGCTCGAGGCGAGAATGCCGCGCCTGAGATTAGCGCACAGGCTGCAAGGCGAAGGCGTCCGGGTCTTTTCGAGTATTTCGAAAATTGGGTATTTTACCACGCTGTACCTGACCTCAAGAGATTCAGTGAACTTCTCGAGCGACGTTATGTCGCGAGTTCCGTCGGCCGGGTCGAGCGTGATAGCCTCAACGGTGAAACGAACCGGGCTTTTATCTCGAAGCGCGCAGAGAGAGCGCAGCAAAAAAGCGCTGTCCTTGCCCCCCGACAGACCGACGGCGATTTTGTCGCCCGGCCGTATCATCTCAAAATCCGCGACCGCCTTTCCAATCAGTCTCGCGATTTTTTTTCGGAATAAATTTTCGTCCTTGTTTCCCACATTAGATCCCCCGCTAAACATCCATGCCCTGAGAATATGCCATGCCTTACTTATTTTCCCGACAGCTCCGCCCGGCCGATGAGCATGAGCAGCACCTCGTTAGCGCCTTCCCCTATCTCCAGCATTTTCGCGTCGCGCAGCAGTAGCTCTGGCAGGACGTCTTTGCTGTATCCCCTCGCGCCGTGGATCTGAATCGCCTCCATGGCACTTTTTACGGCGTGGGACGAGCTGAAAAACTTCGCCATCGCGGCCTCTTTCGTGTGCCTCTCGCCAGACGCTCTTTTCCTCGCGGCTTCGAGCGTCAAAAGCTTCGCCGCTTCGAGGCCGATCGCCATTTCGGCTATCTTGAACTGGATGGCCTGAATGTTCGCGATCGGGGCCCCGAACGCCTCGCGCCGGTTCGCGAACTCTCGCGAGACGTCGAGCGCCGCCTCGGTAATGCCGGCGCCCATCGCCGCTATGCAGACACGCGCTCCGTCGAGGGCGCCCATCGCTATTTTGAAACCGCCGCCCTCTTTCCCGAGCAGCGCTTCCTTGCCGACATTGCAATTTTTAAGTAAAAGGTTCGTCGTGCGCGAACCTCTCATCCCCATCTTGTCCTCATCCAGGCCTATGGCGAGCCCGGGGTTCGCCCTCTCCACTATAAAGGCCGATATTCCATTCGCGCCTTTTCGGCCGCCCTCGCAATCCGTCCGCGCCATGACGATGTATACGCCGGCGAGACCGCCGTTCGTGCACCAGCTCTTCACGCCGTCGAGGACGTAGCCATCCGCCGTTTTTTTCGCCTCCGCGCTCACCGCCGCCGCGTCCGAACCAGCGCCGGGTTCCGTCAGGGCGAAGGCAAAATAACCCTTACCTGCGGACATCGGGAGATATTTCTTTTTTTGCTCGTCGCTTCCATGCCTCAGGATCGCCTCGACGCCCAGCCAGTTGGCGTCGAGCGACAGTGCGACGCTCGCGCTCCCCTTCGCCAGCTCGTAGAGCACGATCACCGCCGACAGCGCGTCGCCCCCTAAGCCACCGTATTCAGCCGGCAGAAGCACGCCGGGCAGCCCGGTCTCCATCATTCTGTCGTGCAGAGTCTGAGAAAACCCATTCAGATCCATTTCGCGATTATGCGGCGCGACCTCCGCCGCGAACTCGCGCGCGGTCTTTTGCGCGATCCTCTGCCCTTCGGTAAGTTCAATTAACATTACGTCATCCCCTTTATCGTAATTTTTCGCCGTTATATTTTTTGTCCGCTTCAGACGAATGATAGACGACGCGCGACGAAACGTCAAAAATCCCGCGCACGATTTTTATTAGGCGACTTTGCGCTCTACGTAGTATAATCCTCCTTGAAAAATCGAATGATTTTATTTTGAGAGGAGAGTTTTTTTGTTCGAGGAAAGCGGCAGCGAGGGCGATGAAAAATTTGAGCTGGTATCACCCTGGCCGGCGTCCGGCGACCAGCCGAACGCTATAGAGGCGCTTTATCGAGGGTTCGAGAACGCTCCAGACGGCGTAATGCAGACATTGCTAGGCGTCACCGGCAGCGGCAAGACGTTCACGATGGCGAACATAATCGCGCGGCTCCAGCGGCCGACGCTCGTTATGGCGCCGAACAAAACCCTGGCAGCCCAACTATACAGCGAGTTCAAGGATTTTTTCCCGAACAACGCCGTCCACTACTTCGTCAGCTACTACGACTACTATCAGCCGGAGGCGTATGTCCCTGCGCAGGACGTATTCATCGAAAAGGACGCGTCCATAAACGAGCGCATCGAAAAACTGCGCCTCGCCACGACAAAAGCGCTCATCGAACGCCGGGACGTCATCGTCGTCGCGAGCGTCTCCTGCATCTACGGTCTGGGCAAGAAAAAAAATTACGAGGACGCGGTGTTTCGTTTCGCAATAGGAGACAAGTGGCAAAAGCGCGACTTTATGATAAGGCTGCTGGACAACTACTACGAGCGCAACGACTCCGCGTTCGCGCCCGGCGTCTTCCGATCGCGGGGCGACGTGCTAGAGCTTTACCCTTCGTACAGCGACACGGCGCTGCGGATCGGTTTTTTTGACGACGAGATAGAGCGGATAGAGGAGATAGACCCGGTCTCCGGGAAAAGTCTGCTCGTCAAGCGTAGCGCGTCGATATTTCCGTCGAAGCACTACGTCACGACGGACGACGCTATAATAAAGGCAAAGGCCATGATCGAGGATGAACTCGCCTCGAGCGTCAAGAGCTTCACGGAACAGTTGAAGCCGCTCGAGGCGCAGAGGCTCGCCGGCAGAACGAAGTACGACCTCGAGATGCTCACAGAGGTCGGCTACTGCTCCGGCATAGAGAACTACTCGCGATTTTTGGACGGCAGAGCGCCCGGCGAACCTCCAGGCACTCTCATGGACTTCTTCCCTGACGACTTTTTGCTTTTTATCGACGAGTCGCACATGTCCATACCGCAAATACGCGGCATGTACAACGGTGACAGAGCGAGGAAGGAAGTTCTGGTCGAATACGGCTTCAGACTGCCGTCGTGCCTCGACAACAGGCCGCTGCGCTGGGAGGAGTACGGCAGGTACATGAAAAATGTCCTTTTTGCGTCCGCGACCCCCGGCGACTACGAGCTCGAAATTTCCTCCGTCGTGGCCGAACAACTCATCCGCCCCACCGGCGTCCTCGACCCGGAGGTCGAGGTCTACCCGGCGACTGGGCAGGTCGACCACCTGCTGGCCGAGCTGCGCGAGATAGTCGCCGCCGGGAAGAGAGCTCTCGTCACAACGCTCACAAAACGCTCGGCCGAGGATCTTGCGAAGTACTACGCCGAGCTTGGCCTGAAGGTGCAGTACATACACTCGGAGCTCGACACGTTCGAGCGCGCTGAGATACTTCGCGATCTCAGGCTCGGCGTCTACTCCGTTCTGATAGGAGTAAACCTGCTCCGTGAGGGGATCGACCTCCCGGAGGTCTCGCTCGTCGCCATCACGGAGGCGGACAGGGAGGGCTACCTGAGATCGTTCAGGTCGCTGATACAGATGATCGGGCGGGCAGCGCGCAACGATGCCGGGCGCGTTATCCTTTACGCGGACAAGATGACGGACAGTATTGACAAGGCTTTGCGCGAAACTTTACGCCGCAGGAACGCTCAGATAAAGTACAACGAGGAAAACCGCATCACGCCGCAGACCATCAGCAAGCCCGTGAAGGACATGCTCCCTGCGGAACTTCTCGACCACAGCCCAGACGACGCGATAAATGCGGCGGCTGACGGCGAGGAGGCGTCTGCCGCCGCGAAGTTCAGCAAACGCGACCTGGAGCGCCTCATGTGGGAGGCGGTGGAGCGCCTGGATTTCGAAAGGGCGGCGGAGTTTCGTGATACTATAAACGCGATGCGGAAAAGCAACGAGGGAGGATTTGCAAGTGTCGGAATGGATAAAAATCACAGGCGCTCGTCAGCACAATTTAAAAAACATAAACGTCGAGCTGCCAAAAAATAAACTGATACTACTCACAGGGCCGTCGGGGTCTGGCAAGTCGTCGCTCGCCTTCGACACAATTTACGCGGAGGGACAGCGCAGGTACGTCGAGTCGCTCTCCTCATACGCGCGGCAGTTTCTCGGGGTACAGGACAAACCAGATGTCGACGACATTTCCGGCCTCTCGCCGGCCATATCCATAGAGCAAAAAGGTACGAACCACAACCCGCGCTCGACGGTGGGCACGGTGACGGAGATATACGACTACCTCCGCCTGCTCTTCGGCAGAGCTGGGACGCCTCACTGCCCCTCCTGCGGCAAGCCGGTTCTCCGGTATAGTCTCGACGAGATAGTGGACAGGATTTTCTCCGAGTACGACGGCAAACCTCTTGAGATAATGTCACCCCTCATCCGGGGCAAAAAGGGCGAGTACAGGAACATGCTCCTCCAACTGCGCGTACAGGGATACATGAGGGCGCGCATTGACGGCGAGACCTACTGGCTGGAGGAGGACGTGCCGCTCGACAAAAAAAAGCGTCACTCCATAGAGGTGGTGGTCGACAGACTGAGGGTTAAAGAGGACAGTAAATCGCGAATAGCCGAAGCAGTCGAGATAGCGCTTCGCCTTTCGGATGGTTTTGTGCTCCTCCACTCCGAGGATTTGGCCGACCTCGAACTGACCGAAAAATACATCTGCTCAGACTGTCAGGTCAGCCTGCCGGAGATCGAGCCGAGGCTTTTTTCGTTCAACAACCCGTTCGGGGCCTGCCCGGACTGCTCCGGGATAGGCATACACCAGCATTTCTCGCCGGAGCTCGCCGTCACCGGCTCGCTTCCCATAGCCGAGGGCGGTTTCCTGCCATGGAAGAGCTACAAGTACATGCTCCAGCGTGCCGAGATGATCGCGGAGCGACATGGGTGGGACTTGGGAAAACCGTTCGACAACCTGCCGGAGGAGGCCAAAAACGTCCTGCTCTACGGCTCAGAGGAGAAACTGCTGCTCATGTTCGTGGACAAGGACGGCGAAAACCCCTACATGGGGCATTACGAAGGTCTGATCCCCTGGCTCACGAGACGCTTCAACGAGACGGAGTCCGAGATATGGCGCGAGGACATGGTTCGCTACAGGGTGGACGACGTGTGTGAGACATGCGGCGGAAGGAAGCTGAAACCGGAGGCCCTGGCCGTCAAGCTGGGCGAGTACAACATCGCGGAGCTGTCCGCGATGCCGGTCGACGAGCTGATGCCTGCCCTCGAATCGCTCACGCTCACCGAAAACCAAAGGCAGATAGTTGGCCAGGCGTTCACGGAGGTTCAAAAGAGGCTGTCGTTCCTCGTTGACGTCGGCGCGGGTTATCTCTCGCTCGACCGCAGGGCGGACACCCTCTCCGGCGGGGAGAGCCAGAGGATTCGCCTCGCGACACAGATTGGCTCGAAGCTGACTGGCGTGCTTTACGTCCTCGACGAACCAACCATAGGGCTGCACCCCAGGGATACGAACAGGCTGCTCGACACGCTTCGCACGATACGCAGCCTCGGCAACACCGTAATAGTCGTCGAACACGACAGGGACGCGCTGAAGGCGGCGGACTATGTGCTGGAACTCGGCCCCGGCGCGGGCGAAAGCGGGGGCAACGTCGTCATACAGGGCGAGCCGAAGGCGATCGAGGTCTCGTCCTCCCTCTCAGGAGCGTTCCTCAGGGGCGAGGTGACGGGGATAATCAAGGCCGAGGGAGGCAGAAGATCGCCTCAAGGATGGGTGAAGGTCACGGATTGCCGAGAGAACAATTTAAAAGATGTGGACATCTCAGTGCCCAAAGGAGTCCTCGTCTCCCTCTGCGGTCTCTCCGGCTCCGGCAAAAGCACTTTTTTATACGAGATCCTCTACAAGGGCCTACGTATGCAGATCGACAGAGAGTACAGGGACAGGCCGGGGAAATTCGGCAAGATCACCGGTTCCGAGGGACTCCGAAATGTCGTGCTCGTAGACCAGAGCCCTATAGGCAGAACGCCAAGGTCAAACCCCGCGACGTATACGGGAGTCTTCACCCCAATCCGCGAGTTTTTCGCCCAACTTCCGGAGTCGAAGCTGAGAGGATACATACCGGGCCGCTTCAGCTTCAACGTAAAGGGAGGACGTTGCGAGGCTTGTTCGGGCGACGGCGTTCTCAAAGTTTCGATGCTTTTTTTGCCCGACGTATATGTAAATTGCGATATTTGTCGGGGAAAGAGGTATAATAGGGAAACGCTTGAGGTTCTGCACAAGGGGTTATCAATCGCCGACGCGCTCGACCTCACAGTGGATGAGGCCGTCGAACATTTCAAGGATCTTCCGAGAATAGCATCGCGTCTTGGAGTTCTTCAGGAGGCTGGTCTAGGTTATATAAAACTCGGGCAGTCGGCAACCACGCTCTCTGGCGGCGAGGCGCAACGCGTGAAACTCGCCACGGAACTCGGCAAGAAGTTCAGGGGCAGCGTTCTCTACCTGCTCGACGAACCTACGACCGGGTTGCACTATACGGATGTAAAAAAGCTCCTGATCCTCCTCCACAAACTGGTGAATCAGGGTAATTCAGTGTTATTGATTGAGCACAATCTCGACGTTTTGGTTTCATCGGACTATCTGATAGACCTCGGCCCGGAAGGCGGCACACGCGGCGGAAACGTCGTCGCGAAAGGCACGCCAGAGCAGGTGGCCAGGGCAAAAACCGGTTACACTGCGGCATATCTGAGGGAGTACATGAAGGAACTTGGATCGCCGCAACAGGCCGAGAGGGCATCGTGACGAACTCCCGACTTTCGGGCGCAAGCTCTGGAAGAGCGCGCCAGAGCAAAGACACGGCAAATAGATTCGATAGGGAGGAAAACGTCGGGGAAAATATCTGTTGGGGGCGCAACCCCGTCCTGTCGCTCCTTGAAAATGATCCGTCGCGATGCCTTAAAGTGACGCTTTCAAGGACTATGCAGCGAAGCGTCCAAGAGAAGATAATCGGGTTGTGCAGGGTTTCTGGAATACCGTTTTCAATGGCGGAACCCAAGGTGATTGACTCGATAGTGCAGGGTGAGAACCATCAGGGAGTGAGCGCCGTTATCGCGTCATCTGGTATGATAAGCCTCGCGGACGCGGCGGGGCTTTTGCCAAAACCTCCGTCCCAGACACTCGCAGTTTTGCTGGATCACGTGCAGGATCCTCACAATCTGGGCGCTATGATAAGGAGCGCAGAGGCGGCTTCTGCGGCTTTTGTGGCTTTGCCGCTCCGAAGGAGTTCGCTTCCTACGGGAACAGTGGTTAAGACGAGCGCTGGCGCGTCTCTTCGATTGCCGCTGGCGGCGGTCGGCAACGTGGCGACAGCGGCAAATGAGCTGAAAGAGGCGGGGCTCTGGGTCATAGGTCTGGACTCCAGCGCGAAAACGTCGATATACTCGCAGCCGCTTCCCGATCGAACGCTTTTTGTCGTCGGAGGAGAGGGCAAGGGACTTGGCAGAACCACGACCGACGCTTGCGACGAGACGCTCCGCATCCCGATTTCAGGGAGCACAGGGAGCCTGAACGCTTCAGTCGCCCTTGCGGTCGCTATGTTCGAATGGTTCAGGGTGCACGACATAAAAAGAGGGTAGATAAATGGACGGTTCAAGCGAAAAATCACACGAGAACAGGAGCTCCGTGCTCGTAGTGGACGACACGGCACTCAATATCGACATCCTTGAGGCGGCGCTGGGCGACAGGTATGACATGACAACCGCGATGGACGGCGAAACCGCGCTCGCCATGGTGGCGAAGTCGCCTCCCGATATAATACTGCTCGACGTCGTTATGCCCGGCATGAGCGGATATGACGTGTGTATCAAGCTCAAGGAGAACCCGGAGACTGTCGACATACCGGTGATTTTCCTCACCGCCATGACAGACATACACGACAAGGCACGAGGGTTCGAGCTCGGGGCCGTCGACTACATGGTGAAACCATTCGCCATTCTTGAGGTTCAGGCTCGTCTTGACGTCCATCTCTCGCTGCTGAACGCAAAAAAAGCGCTCAAAGAGCAGAACGAGATGCTGGAGATCAAGGTTAGGGAGCGTACGCAGGAGCTCGCGGTCACTCAGGGCGTCATCATAGAGGCAATGGCGAGCCTCGCGGAGACGAGGGACTCCGAGACTGCGGATCACGTTATGCGAACGAGGTATTACGTCGAGGCGCTGTGCGTAAAACTGAAACGCCATCCAAAATTCAGGGATTTTCTGGCGTCCATCCACTCGTCAGATCTCGGAACCGCCGCGACGCTCCACGACATCGGAAAGGTCGGCGTTCCTGATCACATTCTGCTGAAGCCCGCTAGGCTCACGCCGGACGAATACGAGGAGATTAAAAAACACGCGACCTACGGCCACGAGATATTGAGCAAGCTAGTCTCCAGACTGCCGGGCAACGTATTCCTCAAACTGGCAGACGAGATATCCTGGACGCACCACGAGAAGTGGGACGGAACGGGGTATCCTCGTAACATGAAGGGCGAGGAGATACCAATTCCCGGACGGCTGATGGCTATTGCCGACGTGTATGACGCGATAGTCAGCCCGAGGGTCTACAAGGCGCCGATGCCGCACGACGAGGCCATAGGGTTTATAATGGGCGAAAGCGGACGCCACTTCGATCCTGACGTGGCTGAGGCACTGGGACAGCTAGGCGGCACGTTCCAGTACATAGCGCGCGAAGTTACGCCGGGCGCTATAATCGACGATATCATAGAAGAGGAGTCGGTGGACACAGAGATCGTGGCCAGCGTCCTCTTCAGCAACGCGTTAAAATAATATGGGCGCCAATTAAGGAGGAATATCGATGTATAAAACTTTCTTCCAGCGCGTGATGGCAACTCTCGCGACGTGTTTATTCTTTCAGGCTTTTCTGGTTTGTTTTACATATTTTGCTCAACAGGCATCAGCGGACGTTTACGCCGTCGACGATCTGAGCGGCAAAATAGACGAGCTCTACTCGAACGAAAAACTGGGCGGCAGGTGGCAGAAGGTCGCCGCAGTCGATTACGTGAACATCGCGACTGGCGGCAAGGAGCGAGACACGCTTTACAGGGCGCTGAAGCGAGTATTGGTCGTACACGAAATATTGGACAGTGAGAACAAGGAGAGCAGAAAGTTCGTGACGAGGTACTCCACGACCGACTTCAAGGGCCTTCTGGAAGGATTCCAGCCCGGCACGCCAGAGAACGCGGCCGACGCGCTTTTCGGCCGTCCCTATGCGGCTCAGGGCGCGGCAAAAGCTTACAGAAACGAAAACGGCATGGCATGGGCCGTCGTCTCATTCAGAGGCGGGAAGGCTTATATGATAGACATCCACTCTCCGCCCGAGGGAAACAAGGACAACGAGATGGCGGCGCAAAGGCTGTATCCGCAGTTCGACAAGATCAGAATGTCATTTTAGCGAAGGTAAGGATTCAAGGCAAAAAACGAAAAATGGTTTTTTTGAACAGCAGACTTTGGATCACGCGGTTTGTGGTTTTTGTTTAAAACGCGGCGCCTGTTTTCCGCGACGCCGCGTTTGCGCGTTTATTTTATCAGCGAAAAATCTCCTATCGAGTCGAACAGCGCCATGCACCTGACGAGCAGCGCAAGCCTGTTGATTCGTTCAGCCTCGTTCTCGGACATAACCATAACCGAGTCGAAGAAACCGGATATCGCCGGAGCGAGAGCGGACAGGGCCTCACAGACGGCCTTCCAGTCGTTTTCAGAAAGAGCGTCTTTCACGAGCGCACTCTGTGTCGTGAGCGAATTAAGCAGGCTTGTCTCAGCGTTTTCTGTCAGTTTAAGTTTCTTCTTATCTATCGACCGCACTGAATTCAACTCCTCGTCAGAAAGTTTGCCCAATATGTTGCCCACCCGGACGGCAGAAAGCACGAGCTGGCCGAACCAGTCAGCCGCGCTCACGTCGTCGAAGGCGCGGAGCATCCGGAGCGCCTGAAGCGGCCTGTGTCCCATAGACGCGACGGCCAGGCTCGTCGTCCCATGTCCGTGGCCGCGTTCGCGGAGCTGGTTGTGCAACCTGTTCCTGTAGAAGTCCTTCACCTTCGTCATAACGTCCTCGCCAGCGCCGAGCGACTTTGCGCTTTTTCCGAACAGCTTGAACAGGTCGACGTCTATCCCGAGCCCCCAGATTATTTCATTTATCCCGCGCGCGGCCCTGCGAAGGCCGTATGGATCCTGCGAGCCGGTCGGCGAGAGGCCGACCATATTTATGGCGACTATGGTGTCCACCCTGTCGCATATGCCTATAACGGCGCCCTCTCTGCCCTTCGGCAGGTCGTCGCCGGCAAAACGCGGCAGGTACTGCTCGAATATGGCGTTGGCGACCGCGTCGCTTTCGCCCCCCCGCTTCGCGTACTCGCGCCCAATGACTCCCTGAACCTCCGGAAACTCGAAGACCATGCTCGTTACAAGGTCGGCTTTGGCGATCTTCGCTGCCCTGTCCACAGCCTCGGCCAGAGCCGCGTTGCTGCCCCACCTCATCTCGACAACCAGGCTCGACGCCAGATCACGGACGCGCTCCGACTTGTCGAGTATGGAGCCAAGCCTCTCCTGATACAGAACCTTGCCCAACTGAGGGAGAAGCGAATCGAGCGGTTTCTGTATGTCCTCCTTCCAGAAAAACGCCGCGTCATGAAGCCGCGCACGAAGGACGCGCTCGTTTCCGTCTCGCACGACAGCCATGTCTCGCGCCGCGTTGTTCGAGACCCCGACGAACCTCGCCGTCAGTTTTCCGCTCACGTCGCGCATGGGAAAGTAGCGCTGGTTTTTTTTCATCGTGGCGATAAGAACTTCCTCAGGTATTTCGAGAAATTCTCTCTCGAACTCACCCAAAAATGGTATCGGGTACTCCGCGAGCTGCGCGTTCTCCTCCAAAAGATCGGGATCCCGATCGGCGGTTCCGCCCGTCTCCTTTTCAATATTCGCGATGCCCTCCAGGATCATAGCCTTGCGGCGTTCGTGATCCACTATGACGAACTCGCGCTCCATTATCGAGAAGTAGTCCTTCGTGAAGGGTATGTTTACACGCGAGGCGCCCATGAAACGGTGTCCCCTGCTCTTGTACCCGCTCATCACCTTGCCAAAGCCGACTGGTATCAGCTCGCCGTCCGAGAGCGCCACGATCCAGCGCACCGGCCTCGCGAAACGAACCGCAGGGTCGTCCCAATACATGCTCTTCGGGAACACAAGCTTTCTCATGAGGCCCGAGAGAAAGTCGGGAAGCAGGATAGAGGCGTTTTTACCGGATTCTTTGACAAGCGCGTAAAGGTACTCGACGCCTTTATTCGTCCCGAACTTCAGATCTCTGACGTCAACGCCGCGACTTTTCGCGAACCCGATGGCCGCTTTCGTATAATTACCGTCCGAGTCGAGCGCCTGAGTCTTCGGCGGGCCTTTCACGGACTCCTCGAAGTCATCCTGCCGCTCTGCCAGATCCTCGACATAGAGGACTATTCGGCGCGGCGTGCCTGTGACCCTCAACTTCGCGTAAGAGAGACGCAGCTCCGCGAGATCCGCGATGGCGGCGCGCTCCAGCTCCGCGATCGCCCAGGTCATAAAACGAGCCGGTATCTCCTCCACTCCTATCTCAAAAAGCAGATCTCGGAGGATCATTTCGCGTCACCTCCGTTCAGCGCTTCGTCGAACTTGCCTAGCAGGGGGAAACCCATCTCCTCGCGCTGCTTCAGGTACGCCCTGCAGCACGCGCTTGCGAGCGCCCTGACCCGGCCTATATACCCCGTGCGCTCTGTGACGCTGATCGCGCTACGAGCGTCGAGCGTGTTAAAGACGTGCGAGCACTTGAGGACGCAGTCGTAAGCTGGCAGGATCATGCCGGTCTTCAGGACGCGGGCGGACTCGGCCTCGTACATGCCAAAGAGCTTGAACAACATGTCGACGTCAGCCAGCTCAAAATTGTAAGTCGAGCCCTCCACCTCCGAGCGGTGATGAATGTCTCCGTACTTCACGCTCCCGACCCACTCGAGGTCATAGACGTTGTTCACTTTCTGAACGTACATGGCGATTCGCTCGATCCCGTATGTGAGCTCTCCAGGAACCTTCTCCATATCAACGCCGCCCATCTGCTGGAAGTACGTGAACTGCGTTATCTCCATCCCGTCGAGCCAGACCTCCCAGCCCAATCCCCACGCCCCTGTCGTCGGGTTCTCCCAGTCGTCCTCGACGAAGCGGATGTCGTGGTCGGCAGGGTCGATCCCAAGAGCTCGAAGGCTGTCGAGGTACTGATCCTGAATGTCCTCCGGCGCGGGCTTCAAAATGACCTGATACTGGTAATAGTGCTGAAGCCTGTTCGGGTTCTCGCCATATCTGCCGTCGGTCGGACGACGAGACGGTTCGACGTAAGCCACTTTCCACGGCTCCGGCCCAATGACGCGCAACGTCGTCGCCGGGTTCATCGTACCGGCGCCGACCTCGATATCATAAGGCTGCTGCAAGACACAACCCCGCCCCGTCCAAAAACCCTCGAGGCGCATTATCAAATCCTGAAAATTCAAACGTAAGCCCCCTATATTTATCAAGCTGCATCGAGAAAAGCAAATATAATTATAACCGAACGAACTCCCCAATCCAAGGTGGAAAATCTCGAGGATACGCCACAAAAGTTTGATTATCACAGACGAATGGCACTTCATTCACCAACGTTAACTTCACAAAATTGTCACGAAATTGTCCTTGACGTAATTATTATCTATGGTATCATAATTGTTTAGCTTAGATGGGTTATCTATATCATAAACTCACTTGAGTACACATCGCAGTTCCGACTGATGCAATCCTTATGAACGGCCTAGCGTTTCGCCAGCGTCCGTACCGATGGTTGAGATTTTTGTTCGGGACGCGAAACTGGGAGGTTCATATGACAACAGCAACAGCGGAAATTGAAACAGAGGCAGCAGAGGTAAAGGAAATAGCCGCGCGATTTGAGGATTTCAACTTACGACAGGAACTGCTCAAGGCGATAGAGCGCAAGGGATTCGAATCCCCGATGCCGGTGCAGGTTCACATTCTCGAGGATCACACGCTCACGGAGGGCGACCTCATAGTTCAGGCGAAAACGGGCTCGGGCAAGACCTTGGCCTTCGCGATCCCAATTTTCAACCAGATGGAACACTCGACGAGAGAACCGCAGGTACTCGTCCTTTCTCCGACGAGAGAGCTCGCGCAACAGACGGCGCGTGAGTTCGCATGGCTCGGGGCCGATCTCGGCGCCCGTGTCGCGACCCTCGTAGGAGGGCTCGACATGGAGCGTCAGACTCGCTCCCTGAAGGAGGGCGCCACTGTAATCGTCGGGACGCCCGGCCGCGTGCTCGATCATGTCCGCAGGGGTTCGTTCAAGACAGACAGCGTGAAGGTGCTCGTGCTCGACGAGGGTGACCACATGCTCGATATGGGCTTCCGAGACGAGCTCGAGGCGATCATGAGCGGCATGGAGAAGCTTGAGAAGACGTGGCTTTTCTCCGCCACGATGCCGCCCGATGTCGTGTCGCTAGCCCGCAGATACCTGGACGCCCCGCGCAAGGTTTCGCTAGTCGCGGACGTCACATACCACGAGGACATAGCGCAGAAGACGTATATAATCCCAGCCCGCAAACGCTTCGAGGGACTGGCGAACGTCATGCTATGGGAGAACCCGTCGCGCGCTCTGCTTTTTTGCGCGACAAAGGTCGAAACTCAGGACATATCCGACAGGCTCTGCGACGAGGGCTTCAAGGCATGCGCCATTCACGGCGACATGAGCCAGAGGGAGAGGAACGCGGCGCTCTCGTCGCTACGCGGCGGGCGCGTCATGATACTCGTCGCCACAGACGTGGCCGCACGCGGCCTCGACATAGACGGCATAAGCCACGTTATCCAGTTCGGGCTCCCGAGCAATCTGGAGGCTTTTGTTCACCGCAGCGGACGCACAGGCAGAGCCGGGCACGAAGGGTCGAATCTCGTGCTCCTTACGAGCCGCGAGGCGAGACAGTTTCGGCAGATGACGCACGGCTCGAACCTCCAGATGCAGATAATTCCCGCCCCAGACGCGTCTGAGATATCGGGCCACACGAAATCTCGTTTCGAGACGCTCCTATTCGACCACGCGAACGAGACGGACGAATATCACACTTGGGCGGACGAGCTATTGAACCGCGAGGATGCGCGCATGATGATAGCGGGGCTTCTGGCGAGAGCTTATGGCGAGCAGCCCCAGGGATACTCCATCCGGGCCGATGTCGAGTCCGAGATGAACCGCGACAAAAACAGAAGCGACTTGACACCAGGCTTTCAGGGCCGGGGACAGCCCTTCGGCGGCAACAGGCCTGCCAGGCCAACGATGGAGGGCGGCGTGCAGATACAGCTCGGACAGGGCCGTAACGAGGGCTGGGAGGTAGGCGCGCTACTCGGCGCAATTTGCCGCTCTATGGGCATAAGCCGCGATGACGTCGGCAACATCCGGCTCCGCGACGACTCAGCCAGCGTAGAGTTATCCGCGAAGGCGGCGGAACTCCTCGAGTCACGCAAGTCGCGAATGACGAAGGAAGGCCTTGTCTGCAGCGCGATAAGAGCGCTGCCAAAAACCGGCGGAGAGGGAAGATCGTACGGCAGGCCATACGGAAGAGGCTCCAGACCGGGCCAGGAGCGCCAGGAGAGAACCGACCGCTCCGACAGATCTGAGCGCGGCGGCGCAAGAAGCCGCAAGAGCGACTCCGACCGTTCAAGAAGCAGAAGGTACAACTGACGATAAACTAGCGGACGTTAATTTATTGTCAGAGGCATAAAGGGTAAAGACTAAAACCCTGGTTGCCTCTGCAGAGGCAGTGTTCATTTCCGGCGTATAACGTAAGTTAAGAAAAAGGCGTATTCTGTTGATATGGAACGATCGATTCTAAACCAACATTGGAGGATACGCCTTGCGTAATTCAACTCGTGTTCAACCCCAAAAAATATAATAATAATTTAGTACAATCATCGCGGTCTATTTCCTAATATCATGCACGATATCACCAAATTATAGGGGGATCGCTAGCGCCTTTTTTAATGATTCCATGGGATACCTGGAGTTTTTGAATGGCGTTGTAACATTCGCTCAGCACCTTAACCCTTTTTTGCGTCTCAATAAGGTATGCGTCAACTGTCTTCAGGAATTTATTCATCGATGAGATGTTACTGTTCAGATCACCCGCGACAACTTCAAGTACCTTCTCGTCAAGACAACACTCCTGAGCAATTTCCCCCATGGTGAGAAACTTACCTGACGCAATCGAACCGTTGATTTTTTTTAGGATGTCAATTGTGATTATCACGGTCCAAAGCCTCCGTTTCAAAGCGATACGTGAATTGACAGCGCACGCCCGACATACACATTTTTTGTGACGACCTTGATTAATATATATGATATACTCGAAAAATGGAATATCTTGATAACTTTCTCGCCGCCAAATTTCAGAAATTTTTTTGACAAACGTGAAAACATGGAGGCACATATAATGATTAATACTGATGATTTTCTGCGCAGATTGTTCAAGGCAGAGGGCAAGCAGTGGCGTGAGGGCAATGGCGACAACGACTCAGGATGGGACTCCGGCGCTGGGAATGGCGGCATGATGCGCGGGAGGATAAAATTCCCGCGAGTCGCGTTAGCTGCCCTACTCCTCGTTCTGGTCGTCACGCTCTGCTTCTCCGGCGTTATAGACTTCTACACCGACCTCCTCTGGTTCAGCTCGCACGGGTTGAGCTCAGTTCTGTGGCGAAGGATCCTGCCGCAGGTCGCGCTTTTCGCCGTCGGCCTAACCGTTACATTCGCCGTCTACAACTTCAACTGGCGCAGGGCTGCCAGGATCGGCAACGATGAATTTCGCTCCATGACCGGGCTCTACGATGCTATCCTAGTCCGTCCGTTGTACGTTACGATCTTCGCGGCGCTCATTTCGCTCTTTTCAGGCTTCGGCGCCAATTTGTACTGGCCGGTTGTCCTGCAGTTTCTGCACAGGGTTCCCTTCGGCGAAACGGACGCTGTTTTTGGAATGGACGTCGGTTTTTACGTTTTCACGCTCCCATTCGTTCATATAATTCAGAAATGGCTCGCGAACATGGCGCTGTTCTCCCTCTTGGGCAGCGCGGTCATTTACCTGCTCTGCAAAGCTCTCAGGAGCGAGGGGACGAGGATAGTTCTCGTGAAGAGAGCGCGATTGCATCTCTTTGCGCTCTCTTCATTTTTCATATTCCTCGTTGGTATCGGCCTCTGGCTGTCCCGTTACGAACTTCTTTACTCCCCTACCGGCATTGTCTACGGCGTGGGATACACAGATTTTTACGTCCGGCTTCCCGCCCTCGCGATAATATCGCTCGCGACCGTGGCCGCGTCCATGCTGCTGCTCGTGAACTTTTTCAGACCAATGTGGAAGCTCTCAGCCATATTGCTCGTACTGCTCCTCGTTGCCGGTTTCCTAGCGTATTCGTTAATTCCATCCATCGTCCAGAACTACATTGTGAAACCGAACGAGTACGAGCGCGAGAAGCATTTTATCGACAACCACATACGCGCAACGCGACACGCGTTCGCCTTTGACAAAATCACGACCATGCAGATGACTCCGATGCAGGAGGTGAGCATTTCGGATATGGACGTGAACTCAGAGACGGTGGAGAACATTCGCCTCTGGGATTACAGCCCGCTCCTCCGCACGTACAAACAGCTCCAGGAGATAAGGACATACTATGACTTCGCGGATATCGACATCGACCGCTATAAGCTGGACGGCAAGAACAGGCAGGTCATGCTCTCCGTTCGCGAACTAGACCTGGGACATCTCCAGAACCCTACGTGGGTGAACACCCACCTAGAGTTCACTCACGGCTATGGCGTCGTCATGAACCCAGTCAACGAGATAGAGGAGAGCGGACTTCCTGTCTTCTTTATGAAGGATCTGCCGCCGCGAACCACGGTTCCCATCGTAATCGACAGGCCTCAGATATACTTCGGTGAGAAGCCGAACGAATACGCCCTCGTCAAGACGGACGTGAACGAGTTCGACTACCCAACCGGCGACTCGAACTCGCGCAGCACATACGATGGAACCGGCGGCGTCGAGGTAGGTTCGTTGCTCAGACGAATACTGTTCGCCATAAAATTCCGCGACTCCGAGATTCTGTTCACCGGCGCCATCAGGCCTGAGAGTATGATACTGCTCCATCGCAACGTGCGCGAGTCGATAAGGGAAATCGCCCCATTCCTCATACTCGAGGAGGACATCTACCCAGTCATCATCGATGGACACATACTTTGGATTCAGGACGCCTACACAGTTACGGATCTGTACCCTTATTCGAGCCCGATGTCTAGACAGATCGCGATACAGTCCGGCCTCGCCCCTTACTCGAACGTGAACTATATAAGAAACAGCGTAAAAATCACAGTAGACGCCTACGACGGAACGATGAACTTTTACACCGCCGACCGGGAAGACCCTATATTAAAGAGTTGGAGCGGCGTCTTCCCAGAGCTGTTCAAACCCGTAAGCGAAGCGCCGGAGGAGGTACTGGCGCACTTCAGATATCCTGAGGAGTACTTCGAGGTGCAGAGCGAGATCTACCGTACGTACCATATGACCGACACAAACACGTACTACAACCGGGAGGACGTCTGGATGACGACGCCTCAGGGACAGGATCGCCGCATAAGGCCGAACTACGTCACGATGCAACTGCTTGACGAGGGCGACCCAGAGTTCGCCCTCATAGCGCCATTTATGCCGTTCGGGCGCAACAACCTGATAGGCTGGATGGCAGCGCGCTGCGACGTCGAAAATTACGGCGAGCTGATCGTCTACCAGTTTCCCAAGCAGGAACTAGTCTTCGGGCCTTCACAGATCGAAGCGCTCATAGACCAAAACACCGTGATCTCGTCGCAGATATCCCTGTGGAGCCAGAGGGGGTCGGACGTGATCCGCGGAGACCTGCTCGTGATACCCATAGGCAAATCGCTTCTTTACGTCCAACCCCTCTATCTGAGGGCGGAGCGCGGCGACCTGCCGGAGCTCAAACGAATCATACTCTCGACCGGAGGACGCGTAGCTTGGGGCGAGACGTTCGACAAAGCTGTGACCGAGCTCTTCGGCGTATCGGTCATGCCGCCGCCCGTCGTCGAAGAGCCGGTGTCGCCTCCAGAGACGCCCACCCAGGAAAAGCCGGAACTTGACGAAGCCCTGCTGAGACTCGCGAAGGACGCCAAAGAACACTATGACAAGGCGCAAAAGGCCATAAAAAGCGGCGACTGGACCACGTTCGGGATTGAACTGGATATACTTGGCGAGATACTCGAAGCCATCGCCGAGGATTGAGAAGGATCGCAGATGAGAGCCTCGAAAATATTTTTTTTCGTAATTGCGATTGTCGCGTTTTTACCAATCCGCGCTTCGGCGTCGGAAACAGTGAATATAAGCGTTGAATTCCTGACTCCGATACTGCCGGTCGCGCACGGTGTCATGCAGGAGATTCGAATCAGGCTCGATTCCCCGGAACTAAAGAGCGGTGATGAGGTAGAGGCGACCGTGACTGCGGAGTCCGGATACGGGGTGCTGATGCTTAAAGACGCCCCAACATCAGCAGGAAACCTCGACATTCGGGCCGGAGAGACGACGTTGCTGCAATACCGCTGGTCCGGCGCTCTTCCAACCGACTCTCCCGTGACGGAGACCATAACCGTTTTTGTGCAGAATCTCGGTCTCGTGGCAAGCGCCGAGTTCTCCGTCGGAGTCGACTTGCAGTTGATGGAGTTGTCTCTGCCGAAGGACGTTAAAAGCGGCGTTTTTTCGTCTGTTTCGGTATGGATGTCCGACCGCTTCCACCCCGAAGCCCCGCTCGACTCGATACTCCAGAAGCTAGGCGTCAACCCAGAGCTGAGGTTTTCTCTCGTCGCGGACTCACCCGCCGCAAATAGCGACCCGGCAATGGAACGCATAGTATTTGGGTTCCTCGGAGAAAACGGACGCGCCAGCGCGGATGCTTCGTATCCAGACGAAAAATTCGAACCAGGAATTCTTAGGGGCGGTGACAGCGGCGAAAGCGGCGAGTTTTTCTGGACGGGAGTCGACGGACGCGCCCCAGGCGTCGTCGCGCCAGCGCCCGGAGCGTATCGCCTGACGGCGTCGCTGAAACCAAACACTGGCGGAGTAGCCGTAAAAGAGCTCACAACCACGTTCGAAGCCGTCGGCGACATGCCGATAGCCTCCGAAATGCCCGGTCTTTTCCGCGCGACGATCGAAATATTGGACAGACTCGGCGCCCCAGAAATCGAGACAATAGCGCGGGATGTGAGGGAGAAACTTCGCGAAAACGACGAGAGCGCTGCGGCGGCTATCCTCGGGCAGACTTTCAAAACCGCACCGGGCGTTTCAGGCCCATCCTCGTTCGCCAGGTTCGTGAACGCGATTCTCGCGGCGGAAACAGGCGTCGACTCTGTTGCGCCATTCATACGACATTTTCTCTCAGGATACGGGAATACAGGCATCCTAATCATAACAAAGAGCGGCGTCAAAAAATGGATCACAAGCATCCCTGTAGAAACATCAGCGTCATCAGAACAATTTGTCATTATAACGTTCGGGACAGACAAAAACTTCGTCCTGAACGTCGAGGGCTCGGGGACTGGAGCAACGACGATCTGGAAGATCGTCCCCCAGGGGATTAACAAAAAAGAGTATGCGTCGGGCGAATGGGAGAAAGAGATCACCGTCCACACAGAGCGGATAACGCCACCGTAACGAGATGGCTGGCGCCGTGATTTTGGCCCTGCTGTCTCACGATTATCACAGACGAATGACATTATGCGTAGCATTGCGGCTTTTCTAAGCCAAACGTGCAGGATGCATGTTTGGCTTAGGATTGAGGATAAGGGGATAATGTTCCTCGACCCCGTGACTGGCGAAATAATACCACCCAAAGAGCTTATTATGAGGAAGCGCGGCTAAAACATCTCCGATAAGTTGACAAAAACAACCGCAATGGGCTAGTATGGTTGAAAAGAATATTGAGCGGGGGGACTCGAAAGAGTTGAGAAGGTAAAACCTGACCCTTTGAACCTGACGGTTAAGACCAACGTAGGGAGCACAAGCGAACAAAACGCCGCCCGGGATCGGGCGGTTTTTTTGTTCTTTTCCCATTTTTAGCGGAGGAGGCGAGCCATGAAAAAAGTGTTGAGCATAGCTGGGTCGGACTGCAGCGGCGGCGCGGGGGTTCAGGCCGATTTGAAGACGTTTTCCGCGCACGGGGTTTTTGGGATGAGCGTCATCGTATCTGTCGTGGCGGAGAACACGAGCCGGGTTATTGGCTTTCAGGACGTGAGCCCGGACATGATACGAAAACAGATAGACGCTGTGTTCGAGGACATCGAGGTCGACGCTGTCAAAATAGGCATGTTGTCCTGCGCCGAAACGATGGAGGCCGTCGCTGAAAAGCTGCGCGAGTATCGTCCGCCCTGGATCGTGGCCGACCCTGTCATGTACGCCAAAAACGGCGACCCGCTCATGGATCCCGGAGCTACTGACGTTCTCATAAAGGAGATACTCCCGCTCGCCAACGTATTGACCCCTAATATTCCGGAGGCCGAGCGCATAACACGCGTGTGCGTAAAAAACGTTGACGACATGAAAAGCGCCGCTGCTGCAATCCACGCGATGGGATCGCGTTTTGTGCTCGTTAAGGGCGGGCACGCCTCCGGCGACGCGGTCGACGTCCTGTTCGACGGGACGGAGTTTCACTGTTTTTCCGCGCCCAGAATCCACACTAAAAACACTCACGGGACTGGTTGCACATACTCGTCCGCCATAGCTTCGAACCTTGCTCTCGGCTTGCCTGTCGAGCGGGCTGTGAGCCGCGCGAAAAGCTACATCACAGGAGCGATACAACACTCTCTGCCGATAGGCCGGGGACACGGTCCTACGAACCACTTCTTCGACCTTTACCGGAACGGACTCAGAAAGGACGATGCCGACTATGAATAACTCAATAAAGCTGCTGGCGAAGCTCGCGCTATGAAGCGCAAGGTCGATTATTCGATATGCCTCGTGACGGACAGGGGCTTGATGAGCGCGCCCACGATCGAGTTGGCCGTACAGAGCGCGATAAATGGCGGCTGCACTCTCGTGCAGCTTCGGGAAAAAAACGCCTCGCTGCGCGAGTTCTTCGAAATCGCGCAAAGGGTCAAGACCGTCACGGACGATCATGGCGTTCCCCTCATAATAAACGACAGGCTTGACATCGCGCTCGCGGTCGGCGCGGACGGCGTTCACGTCGGACAAAGCGACATCCCCGCACGCATCGTGAGGAACCTAGTCGGAGCCGACATGATTCTTGGCGTGTCAGCATCGAACCTCGCGGAGGCGATAGCGGCAGTTGAGGCTGGCGCCGACTACATAGGCGCCGGGGCTCTGTTCGCTACGGGGACAAAGACGGACACGAATTTGGTGTCGATGGAGGAGCTCCGAAAAATTAGATATGGAATTTCTATACCTATCGTCGTCATCGGCGGCATAAACACCCAAAACGCGCGCCTGCTAAAGGCCACAGGCGTTGACGGGCTTGCGGTCGTATCCGCCGTCATAGGGGCGCCCGATATCGAATCGGCGGCGAGGGAGCTAAAGACCGCCTTCGAAGGTTAACGAAAGGGGCAACGAAGGATATGTCATTTTCGAGAGGATTGAAAGAACTCGCCTCCTCCGTCTGGGAGGACGGGTACCGCCATCCGTTCGTACAGGAGCTGGGGCGCGGCACGCTTGAGAGGACAAAGTTCAAATTCTACCTTTTGCAGGATTATAAATATCTCCTGTCTTACGCTAAGGTCTTCGCTCTCGGCGTTCTGAAGTCCGAGACGGAGGAGATGATGTCACGCTTCTCCGCTTCGCAGAACGCCTTGCTGAACGGAGAGATGAACATCCACAGGGAATACATGAGCTCGTTCGACGTCACACAAAGCGAGATGGAGGCTGTTAGACCGTCTCTTTTCAACAGAACGTACACTGCGAACATGCTCGCAGTAGGACAGTCCGGCGGCACAGCGGAGATAATCGCGACGCTTTTCCCCTGCGCCTGGACTTACTCCGATTACGCGAGACGCCTCGTCGCGGATTACCCGGCCGAACTTCAAAATAACTTTTACAGGTCTTGGATACAGGGCTACGCGAGCGAGCAGTTCGCCGCGTCGTTCGAGTGGTTCTACGAGGCGCTCGACAAAACCTGCGAACGCAAATCTGATGCCGAACTTAGGCAAATCGAGGGAATTTTCAAGTCAAGCGTCGAGTTCGAGTATTTATTCTGGGACATGTCATACAAATGCCAGATGTCGTATAATTGAAGCCCCGGGGCGTTCTCCCGAGGCTTTTATGTTTATTTCGCCAGGTTTACGAGTCCCATTGTCAGTATCGGGAAGTATGTAAAGAGCATCAGACAGATTATCACCGCTATGAACGACGGGAGCACGGCTACGGAGACTTTTTCTATGCTCTCGCCGGAGACGGCGGAGGCTACGAACAGGTTGATGCCATACGGCGGTGAGAGGAAGCCGCAGGCTAGGTTGACTGTTATGATGAGCCCGAAGTGGATCGGGTGTATTCCAAGTTTTGTCACGACAGGCAGAAGTATCGGCGTCAGGATTATGACGGCGGCGATATTGTCGACGAAACAGCCCAAGATGAGAAGTATCACATTTATAACGAGCATTATGACTATCCAGCTGTCTGAGAGGCCCGTCAGCCAAGTCGCTATAGCTGCCGGAATCTGCTCCATGGCGAGAAACGCCGCGAACGCCATCGAGAGGCCTATCATGAACTCGAGGGCGCCGTTCATGAGCCCGCATAAGCGAAAACACTCGTAGATAGCCTTGTTGCTGAGCTCTTTGTAGATAAATTTCCCTACGACGATCGAGTACGCGACCGCGACAACGGCAGCCTCCGTCGGGGTGAAGACGCCGGAGTAGATGCCTCCCAGAATGATGACCGGCACCATGATGGCGAAAATGGCCTCGCGGAACGCCTTGCCGATGGATCTGGCGGTAGGGCGGGCCGTCGAGCTGACGTAGCCCCTTTTCTTTGACGTAATCATACAGACGATCATCAGAGCGATGCCTATCATGATCCCGGGAATTACGCCGCCCAGAAACATGTCCCCAATGGACGCCTGCGCTACGACACAGTATATGACGAACGGGATGCTCGGCGGTATAATGACGCCTATAGTCCCGGCTGCGGCTGTTATCGCAGCCGCGAACGGCGCGTCGTAGTTGCGCTCCTTCATCGCCGGGATCATGAACGACCCTATGGCTGAGACGGTAGCCGGGCCGGAGCCTGAGATGGCTGCGTAGAACATGCAGGCCATGACAGTCACCATTGCGAGCCCGCCAGCGACGAAACCTATTAGACTGTCGGCAAGATTGACTATCCTCTTTGCTATCCCCCCCTCGCTCATGAGGGAGCCGGCTAGCATGAAGAAAGGAATGGCCAAGAGCGGGAACGAGTCCAAGCCAGTGGCGGATTTCTGGGCGATCATGATCAGCGAAACGTCGGAGAACAGCCACAGGCAAAGTGCCGTCGATATGCCGAGCGTGATGCCTATCGGTATGCTGAGCGCTATGCATATGATCATTATACCGAAAAGAATCATGGATTCATACAATTACAGCCCACCCTCCACCGCCGACTTCTCGCGGTCTTTTGACTTGTACTCGCCCTTTATGACCTTCCACATCTCTATGATGAGCCTTAGGCACATGAGACCGCAGCCGACCGGGACGGACGCGTAGGGCCACGACATCGGTATCTGCATGGCTGCGGACGTCTGGCCAGTGTCAACCAGGAAAATCACCAGCTTTGTGCCGTACCATGTCAGGAAAAAGCAGAATAGAAACCAAGCCACAAGGACAAACAGCTCGAAATACCTCCTGGCGTCCCTCTTCATATTATTGACGAACATCTCGACCCTGAAGTGGCTGCCTTCCTTGACGGCGTAGCTGGCGCCGACCCAAGATATCCAGAGGAACGTAAACCTCGCGAACTCCTCGCTCCAGGAGAGCGAGTTCGCGAAGACGTATCTCATTATGACCTGTACAAAAACGACGACGGTCATGAAGACCGTGCCCCATACGCAGAGGTACTCCTCCATATTGTTGATAAATTTCTTGAAAGTCACATGAGATCAGCCCTTTCAGTGGAATTTTCGAGGCGCCGGCCGTAGGGCAGTAAAACTCGCCGGCCGGCGCTGCAGGTTATTTCTGGGCTTTTCTAGCTATATCCATGATCTCCTTGCCGAGCTGCTCCTCGAACTGCGCGTAGACATTTTTTGTGGCTTCCACAAACGGCTTTTTATCTTCGGCCGTCAGCTCGTTCGCCTGCATTCCGCTGTTGACGAGTTTTGTCTTGTATTCGCTCTCCAAACCGCCAATCAGCTTGCGCTGCGCTAACGCGTAGTCGTGGCCCGCCTTTATAAGAACGCTGCGGAGATCCTCGGGCAGACCTTCGACGAACTTCTTGTTAGCTATAAGGAGAGTGACGGAGAAGACGTGACCTGTCTCGGAGACGTACTTCTGCACCTCGTTGAACTTGCCATCGTCGATCATGGCATACGGGTTCTCCTCAGCGTCGACGACGCCCTGCTGGAGGGCCGTGTACAGCTCGCCCCAGCTCATCGGGGTCGGGTTGGCGCCGAGTTCCTTGAAGTAAGCTATGTGCATCGGGTTCTCCATCGTGCGAATCTTGATGCCCTTGAGATCCTCCGGGGTCTTGATGGGCTTCTTGTTGTTCGTCACGTGACGCATACCGTTCTCCTGGTAGCCGAGGTTCCAGAAGCCCTTTTCTATCATGTACTCGTTGAGCTTTTTGCCCAGATCTCCGTCGAGCGCCTCAAAAGCTGCCTCCCTGCTCGTGAAGAGGTACGGGAGGTCGAGGACTTGGATGCGCCTGTCGAAACCGGCTATGGCCGAGCTCGCGGGGATCGCGATATGCACAGTGCCCATCTGGACTCCCTCCGTCAGCTCCCTGTCGCCGCCGAGCTGCGCGTTCGGGTAGAGCTCCACCTTTATCCTGCCGCCTGACTCCTTCTCCACCTGCGGCACAAAAACATCCCTCATCGCTACCATGTCCGGATGGATCTCAGAGACGATGGAGCCAACCCTTATCGTATACTCAGGGTTAGCCGCAAACGACGGGATACACAGCAGAGCCATTAGAATAGAGAGCGCAAGTCCCAAAAATACCGCTTTTCTCATTTTAATTTCCTCCTCATTATTAAATAAAAAACAGATTCCCCCAAGATCCGCCATTACAGTTATTCTTGTGATTTTCGTTTTTCTCCGCATTTATCAGACCGAGGCTATCACCTCCTTCGTCGCGTCGTATAACCTGTCAGTCCCGTCACTCCTCCACGGTTATAAGCCCGCCAGACGCGTCTACCGAAATATGGATGCCGTCTCTGCCGGCGATGAAGTCATAAAACTTCTCGTCGACGTCGTAGACGGATGATATCTCCATGACAAGAAGCGCTGAGACGAAGACTGGATCCGGGTTGCGGAGAATTACGGCGACCGGCCCCTTGTGGCGCGCGGCAATTTTGTAGAGTCCATCCATCTGCACTACGGAGCTCCCTTTTCCAGCATGGGCAACCAAGACCGTGCCGGCCAAAGTTTTGCCTTTGAGGACGTGCCCTTCCTCGATCACGATGCCAGTGTCTGGCTCGACCAGATAGAAGCAGATGGGCTCGTCGCTCACGAGCGCCGGTCCGGACGCGCTTCCCCCGGCAATGGCCGAACACTTGAACGTCGCGCTCATAGGCGCACCTCCCCCGCGATCGCGGACTCTATCGCGACGCCGAGCGGCCTTATTTTAAAGTCGATCTTCCGTATCTCGTTGTAATAAGCGCACTTTGGCGAGTCGGTCACCCCGACGCCCCCGTAATATGGGCGCCAGCAGGGCGGGACGTCGATGCAGGTGTCGGCGATAACATGCCCTCCCGACCTATTTATGATCTCCTGAAGGCCCATCCTCTGAGCCAGCTCTTTTGTAAGCGAGCTCGTCAGCACCCAGACGTCGACGGCGAATTTTTTGCCTTCGCATATCCTGGCAATGTCCGCGACCTGGCGGATTGTGAGGTGTGGACAGCCGAACATAGCGAAGTCTACCTTGCCGGGCCCTCCGCATATCTTGCGGCGCACCATATCCAGTTCCTCGTCGCCGATCGTGACCTTGCGCTTCGGCGGCTTCCCGCCGAAGACGATTCGCTCGTCCGGCGCCTCAGGGGTGATCCCTACGACGTGGTAGAGCCCGACCGCCCCCGACGTGTTCAACTGCGCCCCGAAGTTCATGAAGCCCTCCGGCGTAGCCCGCTCATCAATCCCAAGGAACGCGGGAACCTCCGGGCCGTTGTGGACAAGCGGGTAGCACCAGCCGAGCAGTTGATAGTCGAAGTCGTCCTTTATTTTCGCCTTCACCTCGACCAATATCTCGGCGCGCCTGTTCTCGTCGAGCAAAAGACCGTACTCCGGGACAAGCCCTGTTATAGCCGCGCACAGCGCGCTCTGCGAGGATTCGCGGTTCGTTCTGGCGCCCAAAACCGAGTTGACGTACGGCGTGGCGCTCGACTCGGAAAAACCGACGACCTCTCCGAAGGCCGGGACGTTTTGCTGGAGATATGGCGTGCAGTTGAAGCTCAACACCGCGCCGATCTTTTTGTACGCCTCGTTCGTCCGCGAAACGATATCGAGGCCAGCCTCCGGTATCTGAGCCAGATGCTGATTTAAATATGACAGGTCTATGCTCGGGTTGACAGTCGGGGCTATTTTGCACTTCCCGCCCATACCGAGCATCTTCTCCACGAACCAAACGTCGGCGTCCTGCGCGCTCAATGCGACGTGAGCCCTCGTGATGGGAACCATCCTCTTCGCGCCGAATATCCTGCCCATCCCAACCTGAATGCGCATGGAGTAGGCTACGGCTTCGCCATGGACACCGTTTAACATGTCGTTTTGTTCTTGCGTCAGCTTCAATGTAGGCCTCCCATTCTTATGCGCGCGACAAAACCCCAGGGCGCTTTTCCTGTTTTTAATCGTTACCCTTAGGCCTCTAATAAATCAGACCTTCCTCAGGGCTTGATCAGCTCAGAGTCCGTCACTATGCCGAAATAGCGGAACTTGCCTTCCTTTATCTCCTGCAACTGAACCGGTTTCAGCACCTCGCCAGCCGCGTCGAAACCGTTGATGACCCCTGTGAGACCATCGTAATTTTTCGTGGCGGCTATCGCGTCGCGAATTGCCTTTCCGTCCGTGCCGCCGGCCGTCTTTATCGCGTCGACTATTATCATAAACGCGTCGTAGGCGGACGCGCCAACCATGTCAGGCTCTATATTGTGGCGATCGCGGTAGGACTTGAGAAACTCCTGGACGAATGGACGTTTATCGTCGCGGTCGAGGTTCGTCAATATCACGAAACCCTCGGCGGCGTCGAGCGCTATCTCCGCCATCTTCGGAGAGTCGGAGCCCTGCTCGCCTATGAAGCGTATGTTCTCTATGCCCATCTCCTTAGCCTGTTTCAGTGCTGGCGCGGTCTGGAAGTAGTAGCCGCTGAAAAAAACAACATCGGGCGCCGCGTCCTTTATCTTAGAGAGGTAGACGGCAAAATCCTTTTCGCTGCTGGGATATGTCTGCTGGAGTATAAGATCTTTTTCGCGCCCCACGCTCTTGAGATATCCAACAAAGCCGTCCTTTAGCGTCTGGCCGAAGTCGTTGTCGCTCGTGACAAGAGCTACAGTCTTAGCCTTGAAGAGCTCGAGCGCCGTGTACGCCGCGACGCGCCCCTCGGTCGTCCCCAGGAAACCGTTACGGAACGTATAGTCGCCATTTGTTATCTCAGGGTGCAGGGCGTAGGCGGCCACGAGCGGAATTTCCTCCTCGTCGAATATCGGGGCCACCGCTCGCGACGGCATACTGTATGAGCCGGCGACAAACGCGACGACCTTGTCCTGTGTGATGAGTTTATTGGCGAGCGGCACGGCCTGTTTCGGATCCGCCGCGTCGTCGTAGTACACGACCTCGATCTGCTTGCCGAGGACGCCGCCCGCCGCGTTCACCTTCTCCTGCGCCAGCTTGATCGACTCGATAGTGCTGAACCCATCCGACGCCGCGAAACCAGTGATCGGAGCGAGGACGCCGATTTTAATCGTATCTGCCGCACTCGCCGCGCCGCAGAATAAACAGGCAAGAAGCACAATAATCGCGCACAACGTTGACTTTACCTTCATTTGCAAAACACCTCCATATTTTTCGCGTCATATACCGAGATAAGCTTCACGAATCCGTTCGTCGTTGAGCATTCGATCCGCCTCGCCCTCAAGGACAATGTCGCCTGTCTCCAAAACGTATGCCCTGTGCGATATTTTAAGCGACGCAAGGGCGTTTTGTTCCACAAGGAGAATAGTCAGACCCTCCTCTCTGTTCAGCTGCGCGAGAAGCTCGAACACCTGGTCGACCAAGATGGGCATCAGCCCCATGGAGACCTCGTCAACCAAAAGAAGTTTCGGCGCCGATATGCAGGCGCGCGCTATGGAGAGCTGCTGCTGTTCGCCGCCGGAGAGCGTCGACGCGAGCTGGCCGCTCCGTCTTTCCAATACGGGAAACAGAGAGTAGAGGCGCCTGAGACTATCCCTGACCGCCATTTTCTCGCGCCGGCCGCTCATGCCATACGCGCCCATCATCAAATTTTCATGGACGGTAAGCCTCGTGAAGACCCTCGCCTTCTCCGGCACAATACGAATACCGAGGCGCGCCCTGATATGCGAGCGCTCCCCTGTGATGTCCCGCCCATTGAAGGAAACTATTCCGCCCGACGGCTGCTGCCAACCTATGAGTGACTGGAGAAGCGTCGTTTTTCCGGCCCCGTTAGCCCCAATGACAGAGACGAGCTCGCCCTCCTCAATGTGAAGAGAGACGCCGTGCAGAGCTTCGAGGCCTTTATAAGCTATGGACAGCCCGGAGACGTCAAGCAACATTACCGCGCTCCCCCCTGCCGAGATACGCCTCTATGACAGCCTGGTTCGAGGCAACTTCCGATGGCTTTCCCTCAGCAAGTTTCCTGCCGTGATCAAGTACGACCACGCGATCAGAGAGGCCCATCGCCACTTTCATGTTGTGCTCTATGAGGAGAACTGAGACCCCATCCTCCCTTATGGAGCGGATCAGCTCCTCTATCTGGGCTATCTCCGTACTGCGAAGACCCGAGAATGACTCGTCGAGAAGGAGAAGCCTCGGGCTCAGAGCGAGGGCTCGCGCAATCTCCACCCGACGCAGACTGCCGATCGGAAGTTGGCCTGACGTGCGATCGGCGACGTCGAGAAGCCCCACTCTGTCGAGTATCGCTCCAGCCTCGTCAGCAATGCCCTTCTTTCTCCACGACGTGAGCGAGCGCAGTAAGTTTCCACGATAACGGGGGCCTCCGAGGGCAACAATCACGTTCTCGCGCACGGACAGGCCGGAGAACGGACGGACTATCTGAAACGTGCGGCCGACCCCGAGCCTTGCCATCCCATGCGGGGGCGCGCCGTTTGTCCTCGCCCCGTCGAGCAGTATATCTCCCAACGTCGGCGGGTAGACGCCGGAGATGGCGTTGAAGCAAGTCGTCTTCCCGGCCCCATTTGGCCCGAGCAGCCCGAGAATCTCTCTGTCATGGATCTCGAAACTCACGTCGTCCACAGCCCTCAAACCTCCGAAAACTACGGAGATGCCGTGCACCTCCAACAGCGCCCTAGACATCTCCATCTCCTCCTATTTCTCGAGGATTTGCGATGTTTTTAGGTTTTACCAGTTTTTTCAAGCTTTTCAGCAGACCAACGACGAGGCTGCTATCACCGAGGAGTCCGCCGGGCTGAAATCGGATCATGAGGAGCAAAAGAACGGAATAGATGAACATGCGATAGTCTATCAGCGGACGGAATATCTCCGGCAGTATCCCTATAATCATGGCCCCGAGCAGTGGCCCGAAGAGCGTGCCCATACCTCCGAGAACCACCATTGACATAATTGAAATGGACACAGGGAACCCAAAGTCCCCGGCCGATATGAAGCGGGCGTAGTGGGCATACAGAGTACCGGCAAGCCCGGCCATGCCGGTTCCGAGGACAAAGGCCGAGAGTTTGGCGCGCACCGGTGAGATGCCCATGCTCGAAGCCGCCGTCTCGTCCTCGCGCACAGCGAAACAGGCGAGTCCGGCCCAAGCCCTGGCAAACTGCCTGCAGAGCGCGAGCGAGAGAACCAGAAAAACGAGGCAGAGCGCTAAAAACTGGTTGTTGCCGAGCCTGCCGCCCATTACAACGACTCGCGGAATTCCGCCTATGCCGAGGGCGCCTCCGAAAAATGGCGTGTAGATAAACACGGCCTCGACAATAAAATTGATCCCTATCGTAGTTATGGCAAGAAAATCCTCTCTCACCCTCAGGCTCGGCAGCCCGAGAAGAAACCCGAGGAGCATGGTTATGAGGAGCGCCGCAGGCAGAGCCTGCCAGAACGTGAGCCCGGCCTTTGTCGTCAACATGGCGCTCGCATATGCCCCAATGCCAAAAAACGCGGCGTGCCCGAGCGAAATCTGCCCTGCGTACCCTACGATCACGTTGAGGCCGCAGGCCGCTATTGCCTGTATGACTATGAGCGTTGCCACGGTCGCGAAATAATCCATGTCCCCGGCCTTCAGCCCCTGCCAAGAAGGCCCGCAGGCTTCCACATCAGCACGATTATCATGGCGATAAACGCAAGCGCGTCTCTTGGCATTGGAATGTTGGCAAATCCAATCAAAAGCGTCTCGCCGAGGCCTAGCAGGATCGAGGCGACCACCGCGCCTGGAACAGAGCCCATGCCACCCACGACGATAAGCGCGAGCGTTTTGTACGCCGGCATCGTGCCCATGGTCGAATAAACCTGATTGTAATATATCGCGACGAGAATCCCGGCTATGGACGCTATGGCGGATCCTATCGCAAACATCGCGTCCACGACCCTGCGGCTGTCCACGCCGAGGGAGGAGGCCACGTCCATGTCCTGGGAGGCGGCGCGCATCGCGAGGCCGAACTCTGTCTTGGACGTGATGAACCAGAGGATCGCTAGCACGAGGGCTGTCACGACATACACAGCGACAAGCGTGCCCGACACCCTCACCCCACCGGCCGAAAATGACGGAAACGGAAGAGCGGCCGGAAATGTGAGGAGCTCTGGACCGGCGATGATCCGGCACAGCTCCTCCAGACTTAGAAACAACGCTATGCTGCTTATCAGCGGAACATACGGAGGGTACTTGAGGAGAGGGAAGTAGACTAACCGCTCTATCGCCACTCCGATGAGCGCGCAGACCACCATGCTGCCTGGAATGGCAAGCAGCAGAGTCGACGTGTGGCTGTATATCGCGAGTCCCACATACGCCCCGACAGTGTAGACGGCGGCGTGCGCAACGTGCAGGATACGAAGGATTCCGTATACGAGCGCGAGCCCGAGCGTTATAAGCGCGTATATGGAACCTATTGCAAGCCCGTTCAGCAACTGCTCGAAAAATAACTGCAACTGACCACGCCCTTCAGATTCCCGAGAAATATCTCAGGCTTCGAATGATCCTCCCTCGCCCCTGGAGTACAGAGACAGGCCTCTATCAATAAATCAGCATTTACTTCGATGATACTACCTGTTCTTTCGAGCAATCGAAGCAGGTTATCACAACAGTTTAACAAAATCAAGTATCGAAAAAATAATCAATTCCATTTGAAAAAATGCCTTTACAGCAGGCGCTTGAGTTCCTCCGACGCTTTTTCAAGCCTTTCCTTCGCGCCAGGATCCTTTATCATGGGCAGGTTCGCTTCCACGTTGAGCAGACAACCCGAGAGCGCGCTCCTCGCTAACATCCTGCCGCACTCCATGTCAGACGCGGCGGACGTGTTGTATTTTCCTTCAAGGGCAGCGACTATCTCCAGAACCCGCACAGTTCTTCCAGCGTTTTCAAGCGGCACGTCCGCGGCGGTTATGGCCGCCGCAGAGAGCGCTCCTCGCCTTGTCGACTTTTCCTCGTCCGTCGCTTTCGGCAGGGCAAGCGCGGCCTTTATCCCGAGGAACGCAACCTCGTCAGCGTACGCTCCCGCCCTGAATTCCTCGGAGATGGCTTTCAGTTCCTCGGCAAAACCAACGTAAGCCGCGTCGTCGAGACCCAGTTCCCTGCCCCTCGAAAGAAGCGACACCATGCTCACGAGCCCGGCGGCCATCGCCCCGGCAATGGCGGAAGCGGCTCCGCCGCCTACTGTGGCGTCGCCACTGTCCGTCACCTTGCCAAAAATTTCCTCTATCCGCATATCAGTTTTTGGCTCTCTCGTCGGGGCCAAACGTCACGAACTCGGCGGGCTGCCACCAGAGCGGGACGTTTATCGACTCGTCCGTGAGCGGCCCCTTGCCATTCGCCACAGTCTTCGCGCTGTCATACCCGGCCTGGGCGTGGCGCACAACCCCTATGCCGGCGTCGACCGTCATGGCCACCTCGAGGCGGATCTTAGCGTCTTCCGTGCCGTCGGCGATCTGCGTAACGCCGGTATGCACAGCCTCGCCCATCGAGTAGTTCGCCTGAATCGCAATGAGGTCGCACATGCCGCAGGCGTTCAACAACCCATTCAGCATTGGCCAGTCGGATATGAGGTCTCCGCCGTCCGGCATCCTCTCGGACTCGAACGTCGGGTTCACGATGGAGCCGGAGTCGAGGTTGTCGCGCGAAAAAGCGACGGGCCCCTTTATCTCGCCCTTGCGGATCAGCTCGTTGACAGCGAGCGCGAACTTCTTGCGCTGGCCGAAACCCATGTAGCAGACTCGAGCCGGGAGCGCCTCTATAGGAAGGAATTTGCTCGCGAGCGGTATCCAGCGGCCAACTATCGGGTCGTCTCCGAAAAGCTCCATGGCCAGCTCGTCCGTCCTCTTCAGGTCACTCGCCTCGCCGGAGACACAAGTCCAACGGAACGGCCCGCGACCTTCGCAGAAAAGCGGCCTGATGTAATCGGCCACAAACGCTGGAAGGCGCATAGCCTCTGACTCGGGGAACCCGGCATCGCGGCATTCTTTACGTATGCTTGTGCCGTATTCGAAGACAGGAACGCCCTTGTCGAGATATTTGAGCATGACCGCGAGCTGACGCTTCATTGTAGTACGCGCCTTCTCCATGTAGACGTCTATGTCCTTTTCATGGAGCTCCCTCGCCTGCTCCGGCGTATAACCTGACGGTATGTACGAACCTGGGTCGTGGCAGGGACACATCTCAGTCAGCACATCCGGCATAAAGCCCTTTTCGTAGGCCTCCTCGAAGCAGTCGGCCGCGTTGCCGACGACGCCAAACGAGCGAGGTTTCCCCGCCGCGGCGCGCTCTTTGGCAAGCTTCATCGCGGTGTCTATGGAGTCGACGATCTCGTCGAGGTATTTTTTCTCTATCCTGCGTTCGAGGATGTTCCTGTCAGCGTCGACAACTATCGCGACGCCGCCGTGCATCTTCATCGCCCATGTCTGGTTGCCGCCCATTCCTCCAGCGCCGGCCGTGAGCAATATCCTGTTTTTCATGTCGCCCTTGTAGTGCTTGATGCCGACGGCCGCCAGCGTCTCGAACGTCCCCTCTATGACGCCCTGCGTGCCTATGTACTCCCACGGCGCGGCGGTGTACTGGGCGAATATCGTCAGATTTTTCGCCTCGAGGTCGTAAAACGTCTCCCACGTCGGGCGCATGAAGTTCGTGGTCGCCATCACTACGACCGGCGCGTACTTGTGCGTTTTGAAGATCGCGACTGGCATACCCGACTGTACGACCAGCGTCTCGTCGTCTGCCAGCTCTTTGAGGCTTTTTACTATCGCGTGATACGACTCCCAGTTTCGGGCGCACTTTCCATTACCCCCGTAGATGACAAGCCTCTCCGGGTGCTCGGCGTTCTCCATGTTGTTCTCGAGCATCCGAAGGATGGTCTCCTGTCTCCACCCCTTACACCTGAGCGTCCCGCCCCTCTGCGCCTTTACGCTGTAAAGAACCTCAGCTTTTCCGGACAATCATAAACCCTCCCTATTCGGCATCGTGTACCGTATGTTAATTTTCATTATATTTTTGTTTCGTCAAGTTTTCGTCATCCCCGAAATGCGAGACGCCTCCCGCAAAAAACTGTCCCTTATGAAATTGGCCCTTCGCGACGCGCCGGTTTCGCGGTATAGTTTTTCAGCGGCCGCCGCGTAAAACCCGGATTCGTGTTCCGGGAAGCCGCCACCGAGATTGACATCTCCGGACTCTCTCATGCGGGCGATCCAGGCACACGCCATTAGCTGTGGCGCGCGCCACGTCCTTTTCCCGATGGACGAAAGCGAGTCCCCAAGCCGGAGCGACTCCAGAGCATCGCCAATCCGGCCCGCGCGGGCGTCGCATATCGACTTCAGACTGTAAAAAAGAGAGCTGCACCTCCCACCCCTCCTTATGTCGAAAAAAGCCTCGCCAGCCTCTATGTGGCTATTCACGAGACGCCAGTCGCCCATATCGAGCGCCGTGTCGGCCGCGTGCGCGTGGAAGTGACTGCGGCCCCAGAAAAGCCCGGCGTCACCGCATCTCCCGATACATCGCTCGAAATGTTCCATCGCCACGTCGAGATCCCCGACCCATTGGCGCATCTCACCTATGTAGCAGAGCGAAGCCAGAAGATTGAGGGTATATCTCCTGCCAGTGAGGCCAAGCTCCTCGAAAAGATCCATCGAGCGGCGAAAAACGGACTCGGCCCTCCTGAAATCGCCGCCAAGAAGCATCGACATGCCTATGAAGCGCAGAGCCATCCCCATGTGGTTCTCCCTGCCGATCCTCTTCGAGAGCCTGAGAAGGTCGCGCCCGACCCCAAGGAGCCTCGCCCCGTCGTCCGTCTGGAGGAAGTGATGACAGACGTGTTCGAGACAGTACATACCTATTTCGTCGAACCCATACTCCTTCGCTATCTTCATCGCCCTATTCAGGAAAACCCGGCCCTCCCTATACTCCCCCCAGCTTATGAGATATCCGCTACGTATCTCGAGGTACGAAGCCTCCATTCTCCTGTTCTCGGCGATATTTGTGCCGCGCGTGTCGGGTGATGCCGCATTTATCTCGTGGAGCAGGTCGCTAGCCTGCTCTATCTTATACTCTGTGTCCTCTCTGTTGCTGAACGGAACACTACATGAGAGCAGCGCTCGATCCTCCACGAGTGGGAAGAGATCATGGTTGAGCGTTATATAAAAGCTCATCTCCCCTAAGTGCTGTCTGAGCACCTGAACCGTCTGGCCGGCCATGGCGTAATGGTGGCGAAGTATCGCACCGAGCGCCGGGTTCCAGACGTGAGGAGAATAGCGCGCCCCCTGCACGTCGGCTATCCTGCTGTGGATGTCGCGTTTTTTAAAGCCTGGGGTGGCGTTATAAACGCACTCGCGCACGTTGGGGTGGAGGAAATCGAGAAGCAAGGCGCCGGCGCCCTGTGTCTCGCGCACGAGTTTCTTGCCGAGCAGTTCCTCTATAGAACCGTCTATATCGCGCCGCTCCAGACGCAGCACAGACGCCAAGTCGTCGACCGACGCGCCGACGCCGAACACCGACAGAACTGACAGGATCTCGCTCTGGAGGGGAGAAAGATCCTCCATGCGCCCCATTATGACTCCATTGAGGCCGGATGACGGGTCGGCGTCCGGGTTGCCGGAGATGACGCGGAGCATCTCGACGAGCAAGAGAGGAAGCCCCGCGCTTTTGTTTTGAAAGTAGTCATCCCCCTTGAGACTTATAACGTCCTCAGGCAGGAAGGCGCGACAGAACTTCATCGTCTCCGCCGCGTCGAACGGGGCAAGGTCGATCTGGAGGAACCTTCGCTTGGTGGCCGTCTTCAGGCCATACAGCAGATCGGTTACGGTCGGGACACCCTCCGGACGGCTCGTGAGAAATATCGAAAGTGGAATGGCGACCTCCGACAGAAACGCCCTGAGAAGAAACAGGGATCTTTGGTCGAACCAGTGAAGATCCTCCAATATCAAAACAGGCCTCGCCCCGCGCGACAACTTTTCGACGACGCCGGCGAGCATTCGCCCGAGCATCACCGGATTGCGCTCCGACGCGAGCGCTATGTCCTGCGCGCCAGAGGCGCCGCTCTCGTTCACGAAGTCGTAAAAAACGCTCGACAGCACCGACGCGGTAGTAGAATCGACCGATATCCCGCGTTCGTCGAGTTTTTTCCCCATTTCGAGAACCATACCGCTCCATGACGAGTAGGGGTACTTCTCTCCGACCTGATACGGACGCGCAGCGTATACGTCGTTGTTTTCAAGAGCGTGGAGCTCGAGCGCCCTGGAAACGAGCGCGGTTTTTCCCACGCCAGCCTCCCCGTGTATAAAAAATATGAGCAGGTCGTCCCTCTTGCCTGATAGAGCCTCCGATATCTCCTCTATCTCGCGCTTCCTGCCGCAGAAAAACTCCCCAGGGCTTCTCGCGTCGGCTGGCGCTTGCGACGCGAGAAGCCTCTTGAAAAACTCTTGCGCGCGTTCGCTCGGGGAGACCCCTATCTCGGATTCTATCTTCTCTCTGAACGCGTTGAAAATCGAAACCGCTTTCGCGACACAGCCATCCGAGCTCCAGGCCTCCATCAGCTCGAGCACAGAGTCCTCGTCGTAGGGCTCGAAGGAGAGCAACGCGGAGAGCGCGTTTTTCAGCTCGTCCCGAAGCTCCATCTCGTAGCAGGCCAAAACCCTCTCCCTCAGCCTGTCCGCTATAAGCGCCCTGATGGAATTCCTCGCGAGCGATATCCACTCGTCGAACTCGCTGATGCCAAGCATATCGAAACCGCGCAACGGCTCCTCGAAGAAGAGCGGGGCAACCGGCTTCAATGGGTCAGCGAGGTCAGGGATTCCGTCTATGTCCCTCTCGCAGCGTTCGAGAAATAATTTTTTGCGATCCGCCACGAAGTTATCCGGCAAAATCCTGCGAAGAATGTAGACAGCGTTCCTGAGATTGCCGGCCGCCAGCTCCTCTCCCCTGTCGCCCCAAAGGAGCGTTTTGAGGCGATTCCTGTTTGCGCTCCCCTCGAAAGCCATATAAAACAACGCGGCCTCGGCCTTTTTCAGAGGTATCTCGACTCGCGAACCCTCCATCTCCACGAAGGGTTCGCCTAAAAAATGCAAATAGACAGGCAATCGCACCACTCCTCGTTTTCGATGCTAGCCGTATATGCGACAATTATACCTCGATGAAAGGAAAAGGCGCATCTGACGCCGCAAAAAACTCTAAACACAATGATTCATAAACTTTTTATGCCAAAACACACTAGTTTAATGCGCTTAAATATTATTTTTAGCCTATATAATAATTTAATTTTGTTCTCAACGGGATTACGAGCCCAAAACGGCTCAAAAATATTCGTCCTGGCATTTCGCAGGGCCATTTTAAGCGACTTTTTTCCGGGCCTGCGTATAGGATATGGATATATGGAAACGAACCTGTGGTGTGAGGATCTTATGATCCAATATTATTTTTTGGAGATACGGTGTAAAATTATACAGTGTCCTGTGGATGGACGTACGGACGCCCCGGGGAAGTACCCGGATCAAATTCGGACGGAGCTGGCTATGAAAAAAATCTAAAGATGAAAGACGCAAATGTTATTCTGGGAGTTTCCAATAACGCCTCCCTCGAGGAGATAAAACACGCATATACTATGCGCGTCCGTATCGTGCACCCCGATCGCTTCGAGCAGGGCTCGACCGACTGGAAGGTCGCGAACGACATGTTGCGTGAGCTCAACGAGGCTTACGACTGGCTAAGGAAGTTCAGAACCGTCGAGGAACACATAGACAGGATTAATCTCGTAAAGTGGGAAGCGTGGAGCAGAGGCAGACGTTATGGGGCTGAAAAAGAGCGTGAGCCAGACGACGACGAGGAAAAGCCGTGCGTCGGAAACGAGGACGCGCTCGCCGGCGATTATTTCGCGACGTTGCGTGAACGCTATTGGCAAAACATAAAGGAGAGGCGAATGGAGAGGGCGAGCCGGGAACACAAACAGCACACTGTTTTCACGGTCACGTTGTTGAGCTTTCTTGTCTTCGCCGGCTGCGTGGCGCTCCTCCGCCTGCTGTAGGGCGCCGTCACAAAAACGTCAGGCCCGCATCAATCCATCTCCATAAACGTGATAACCTCGCGGAGATTCCCCCTCTGCACTAGGAGCATGACCCTGTTGCCCTGCGCGAGCCTCGAGTCGATCAAGTCCACTATATCGCCCTCGACCGCGCTTCCGTTCACCTCGAGAATGTAGTCGCCAGGCATCAACCCAGACTTGCCGGCTACGCCGTCCGGGAGAACCGCGATTATGCGGTTGTCATCCACGAGCATATCTGCTTTTGGAATCTCGGTTTTCAGCTCTGGGAAAAACCCAGAGGCACGCATTATGAAATAAGGATCCAGACCTTCGACGGACGCTTTCAGATTGAAGAGGTCGTACAGCTTCTCCTTGTCAAACTTTTCGCTGCCCTGAAATGACGGGATCTCGACCGTGTCATAGATTTTCTCCATATCGGTGCCTGGACTCGAGACCAGGAAAATGTCCACGATCGCCTCGACGCCTCCAGGGCCTGGCAAGACGCTCCATAGCTTTCTCAGCACGGGTCTTTTCATAATGATTAAATCGCGATACACGAAATCCTCGTACGAGTTGCCCATTCGCTTTTCAAAAACAAGCCGGTAGGCGTCGGAACCGACGAGTTTATAGCCCTGTACCTGCATCATCATCGCTATTCCGGTTCTCACCGGCGCCCTGTCCGTCGTGTTTAAGCCTATGGACTTAGGAGACGCGAGAGCCGCGCCGGCATACGCGAAAAACAGGGTGCATACAATAATAATTGCCAGTGCCTTCTTCATTTACTTTAGCCTCCATTTATCGAGAACATGACAAACAACCCTCATACCGCCCAAACGAAAAGGAACCGTCCGAACAGCTTAACCAGCGCCTCCTTGAGCATTATGCCATGACGTTCGCCACTGTCAAGATAAGCGGTCGCAAAAACATCAGGCTTGGGGGGTGGTTTTACCGTATCATTGGCGGTATTATTTCATACATAATTATTTAGCGAACGGATGTGGTTGAGTGTATTTGCTTGAAGTAAAAAATGAAACCGTGCTGGCGCTGATCGAACACTTGTCGGCCTCTCTGCACGGCAAGCGCGACGCTCTGCTCAGAATACTCGCGTGCGTCTTCTCCGGAGGGCATCTTCTGCTCGAGGATCTCCCCGGGTTGGGCAAGACCACTATGGCGATAGCCGTTGCCCACGCGATGGGGCTCGATTTCGGCCGTATCCAGTGCACAAACGACCTGCTTCCGACGGACGTCACCGGGCTCAACATCTTCAAGGCGGACAGTGGACAGTTCGAGTTCCACCCAGGACCGATCTTCAACAACCTCGTGCTTGTGGACGAGATCAACAGGGCGACGCCAAAAACGCAGAGCGCGCTGCTGGAGGCTATGGGCGAGGAACAGGCCACTATCGACGGAACGACGCACAGACTGGCGCGCCCGTTTCTCGTGATAGCCACCCAAAATCCGATAGAGCACTCCGGCACCTTTCCGCTGCCGGAGTCGCAGATGGATCGTTTCATGATGAAGATATCGATCGGCTACCCTGACAGGGACGCTGAGCGCGACATCCTGCGCTCCGGCAGCCAGCGCCAATTCATCGACAACATTCCCGCTTTGCTCTCGCCGGAAAAGATTATTTCGCTCCAGGCGTCGATAGAGAGGGACATCGTCGTCTCGGATAAGGTTCTGGACTACATCCTCGGGATAGCGGACAGGACGAGGAAACATCCGAGGATAGCTACCGGCGTCTCCACGCGCGGCGCAATAGTTATGCTCAACTGCGCGAGGTGCGCCGCATGGATGCAGGGACGGGCTTTCGTGATACCGGAGGACGTAAAAATCTTCGCGCAGGAGGTGCTCTCGCACAGGATGCAGTTGAAGGGAGGCTCCAAACCTGGCGCGCCTGAGATCGACGACGCGCTGACCTCTATTTTAAACGAGACGCCAGTCTTGTCGTGAAGCGCACCCAGAAGGTAACTTTCAAGGTTCACATGTCCGGCACGGTTTTTATACTAATATCAATAGTCCTGGGCATACTGGCGCTAAACAGCGGAAACAACTTCCACTATCTCGCCGCCGCGCTCGTGCTCGGGTATACGACCGCTGCCGGAGAGTCCGCGAAGCGCAACATAAGGGGCGTATCCATCGCGCTGTCCTTTCCGGACGAAATATACGCGCGTACGCCGTTTTCGCTGACGGTGGAGGCCCGCAACTCAAAAAAACGCTCCGCAGTCACGTTCCTCGACGTCAATGTTTGTGGAAAATCCGTATTTTTCCCTATGATCCAGCCAGGCAAGAGTGAAAGGGCGTCCCTCACAGTATCACTCGCTTCGAGGGGTCTCGGTCTCGTGGATGAAGTAAAAATCTCGTCGATCTATCCGTTCAACCTTTTCACGTGCGGTCTCTCCCTACCATGTCGCGAGAGGTTCGTCGTATACCCCCAGCCAATACGGGATCCAAGTATCGCATACATAAACGCCGAGGAACTCGATCGCTCGAAGGTAGCGATAGTAAAGAACCAGAAACAGGAGTCGATCGCCAACTCCGACATTACAGGCGTCCGACCCTACGTAGAGGGCGACTCCATGAGGATTATCCACTGGAAATCAAGCGCGAGAACCGGGGCATTGAAGTCGAGGCTGTTCGAAAACCAAGGCGGAGGCAAGATTATTGACCTCGACCGCCTCATAATAACAGAGCTCGAGAGGGGTCTCTCCGCCGCCTGCCACGAAATACGGAATACAATAGGGTCTGGCGAGGCGATCGGGCTATCGAGCCGAGGAGTCATACACGCCCCATCCCTGGCGAGATCGGACAAGCTCTCCATGCTCAAGGCGCTCGCGCTCTATGAATAATACCTACGCCACCATCAGGCAATTCTCCCTGAAATCGTTGCTTTACGCCAACACAACCATCTGCGTCCTCATAGCATTCGCCGCTTGTCTGGACATCATAAGCCTGCTTCACGCAGGCGTATTCTGTGCGCTTTTCATAACCGCGTTCGTCATTGACACGCTCGGACTGAAGCGCCCCCCGAGGTTCGCGCTCAACATCGTATCAGTGTGCATACTCGTTTTTGCCTTTATGACGCTGCGATATAATATTGTGATAGAGACATTCACCGGCGCGGTTCTGCTTTTGATCTCCGTCAAGATGCTCGAGGAGAAGCGCGCGAGGGACTATATTCAGGTTCTCGGGCTTTCCGTTCTCGCCCTGCTGAGCTCGGCCGTGCTTTCGGTCGACCAGACCGTGCTCTTTTTCTGTTTTCTGGCAAGCATCGCCGCAGGATTCGAGCTGGTGCTCACAACATGGTTCGGCAGAGAGCCCGGGGCAACTCTATCCTCTGCCGCACTCCTCCGCACTGCCGGGGCGTCCCTTGCGATCTGGGGGACGATGCTCCCTATTTGTCTTGCGCTTTTTTTCCTGGCCCCCCGCGCCAGAACTACAATGGCTCAATTCCAGCCAACCGGCCAACAGCGAACATTCAGCGGTTTTTCCGACCAAGTCACTCTCGGCACTGTCAGGGACATACAGGCGAGCGAGGAATTAGCTTTCAGGGCGGAAATGCGGCTGATACCCCCGGAATCGCTCTATTGGCGGGGAATGATTCTCAGTTTCTTCAACGGCAAGACATGGTTCCCAGCGCGAGGAAACGCCGAAAAGGGGGCTTTCACCGCCGATGGAGAACAAATTTCCCAAAAAATACTTATAGAGCCAGGCCGTCAACAGATCCTTTTCGCACTCGACAAAACGGTCTTCATCCTGGGCGATAACATAATGCCGCTTGGGAATGGGATTTTCGCGAGAATGGACTCGAGGGGCGCCACGAGGTTCGAATATACCGCGATGTCGGTAGCATCGATGTCGATGAAGCCCTCGAACACCGACGCAAGCAGAAGGTCGTACCTCGCCCTGCCGCCCGATTACTCGCCGCGCCTTTTCGATATAGTCGGGGAGATCTCGCGCGGCTTAAGCGGGAGCGAAAAAATTGACGCTGTGGCAGCATTTCTCGCTCCGCCGAATTACCAGTACACTCTGGAGGATCTACCGGTCTCTGAAAATCCCCTGGAGGATTTTATATTTTCCTCAAAACAAGGCAACTGCGAGTTCTTCGCCTCCGCAATGGCAGTGATGCTGAGGATGGCCGGCGTTCCATCGCGCCTCGTAGCCGGGTATCAGGGCGGCATGTACAACCAGAGCGGGGGATATTACATAGTGCGCCAATCGAACGCCCACGTCTGGGTTGAGGCGTGGAACGAAGAATCTGGCGAGTGGGAGAGGCGCGACCCAACCCCCATTACCGCAGCCACTGGCGCCGCAGACCTCGATCAGGGCTTCGCAATGCTGTCGTTGTATCTGGATACGCTGAATTACCATGTCTCAAGGCTATTCCTGCTTTATGACAGAGAATCGCAGTCGGAGATTCTGGGGCTGTTGCGCGACCTGTTATCCAATCCGGGCGATGTCCTCTCCAGAAACACAGATAGCCTGATAGCGGCTGCGCGCGCCGGAGCGGTTATCGCGGCCTGCGCAGCCGCACTCTCTGTCCTTTTTGCAGCGTCCAAAAGAATAAACCTGAGGCGGCGAAACAGGGACGAGACGCTGCTGCGCGATTTTCTCCTCGTTATGAAACGGAGCGGTTATGAGAAAAAAAGAAGCGAGGGCTTAGAGGAGTTCGCAGCGTCCATACCAAGTCTGTCTCAGGAGGAGGGGCGCGTAAATTATCTCGCACGACTGGCCAGCGCCTTCGTCCTTAGATTCGAGTCGTTTTATTACCGCGACATCCCAATCAATAAAAGCGTGGAGCTGGAACTCCGCGAGATTCTGGGAAAGATAAAGACGTTACGATGAACGAATTTTTTTCGTTGACTCTCCCCGGAAAACGGTATAAACTCCTCCACGTTGGCATTACGCGAGAGTGGAGGAATTGGTAGACTCGCATGACTTAGGATCATGTGCCATGTGGCTTGGGGGTTCGAGTCCCCTCTCTCGCACCACAATAAAATGCCCCCAAATGTCCCAGCATGGCGCAAGGCGCTCACAATCGCCCCTCGCGCCATTTTTATTATGTTTTAAAATGCCTTGATATGCTATGCTATGCCCGATAAATGGCCCACAAAAAGGCCCTCATTTTTCAGGAGGTGGCCCACAATGAATTTGTCTGAGAGAAGGAAGGCACAAAAAAGAGCTACTGGGTAGCCGCCCTAGTAGCTCTCGCTTCCACACTTCTTGGGGTCATTGCTAGACTCATAGTAGAAGTGCTTAACCACTGACTTAGCCTGTAAGACCCCCTGGCTGAGTTAGGAGCTCAGTCGGGCACGGCCAGCAAGATGATTTCCCCTGCTACCTCTCCGGCGGGGGTCTTGCTTTTACGGATTATAACATACTTCTTGGCGATTTCTGTACTCCCCCGAGTTTAACAGGGAAAAGTCATAAAATGAGCGCATAAGGTTGCGGGGTGTGTGGCTTCCATGAAAAATGGTATGGGCCGTGACTGATTCCTGATGTGCGCATTTTCGACAGTGATACTGATGACGCTTTCTCACCGGGTAAAATTCTCTGTGTCCGCATACT
>JAITOY010000002.1 GCA_031289775.1 Synergistaceae bacterium | reverse complement strand
TATGCGGCTCCAACTCAAGTCGCCGATGTGTATGAGACCCTCGACGCCGGGCTCTATCTCCACGAAAGCGCCGAAGTCGGTCATGTTGGTGACTGCGCCCTCCGTCTCAGTATCCTTGGGCCACCGTTCTGAGACCGTCTCCCACGGGTCCGGGAGGTTCTGACGGATTGAAAGCGATATTCTGTTCTTCTCCCTGTCTATTCCAATCACCTTGACCTGGATTTTGTCTCCCTTTGAGACGATATCCTTAGCCTTGGCGTTGCGCTGCCACGCGAGCTCTGTCACATGGACGAGCCCTTCTATGACCCCGAGGTTCACGAAGACACCAAAACTGGTGATGCTGCTTACTTCGCCCTCGACCAGGTCACCTTCATGCACAGTCTCGTAGAATTTCTCTCGCTCGACATTGAGTTCTTCTTCGAGGATGGAGCGGCGTGAAAGTACGAAACGCCTTTTGCGGCGGTCGCGCTCTATCACCTTGACTGTGAATGTCTGGTCCACTAAGCGGCCAGGGTTGACCCCGCGGCCCTCTTCAGCGAGGTGGGATATTGGAATGAAGCCCTCTATGCCGAAACAGTCTACTATAAGTCCGCCTTTTACCTTGCGCAGGCCTCTAACTTCGATGATTTCGCTCTTTTCGAGTTCCTCTTCGAGCCGGTTCCACCTCTCGTCGAATTCACAACGCCAGCGGCTTAGCGTCAGCTGGGCCTCCTCGCCCTGGCTGATATTGGTCACCTGCACGCGAACCTTATCCCCCACAGCCGGTTCTTTAATGGACTCCACTAGAACGCGGTGAGACCACTCCTTCTGCGGAAGAAAACCCTCGCATTTGTAGCCCACGTCCACGAGCCAACCATCGTCCCGAGCGTCCACAACCACGCCCTCGACCACCTTGCCGCGATGGATATCCCCGAAGCCGCCTCCCATCTGCTCCATGATGCTTTCCATCGTTTCTTCGTTTGTATCCTGCGTTGTCAATTCTTCGTTGCGGACATCATCCACCATCTCGTCACAGCCTCCTCGAACCTACAGCGTCTGTAATTTTTCCTTTAAATCTTTTATGAGCCAGTCGGGAGTACTCCCCCCGGCGGCTACACCTATCGATCGCTTCCCCTCCAACCACCTCCGGTCGAGTTCCCCCGAGTGTTCTATCCAAAGGGTGGAAACGCTCAGCGATTCCGCGATCTCCACCAATTTGCGCGTATTGGCGCTGTTTTTTCCCCCAATGACCACTATGCCGTCGACTTGGGGTGCAAGCCTTTGAATCGACTCCTGCCTTTCTATAGTAGCACGACAAATGGTATTATATACTTTAACCTCCCCAGTAATAAGTACTAATTTTGCGACAACTGCCGCAAGGGACGACTCTTTTTGCGTCGTTTGGCTCAATATGCCGAGGCGTCCGTACCTCGCCCCGGAGTCTATCTCCTCCGCCCCCGCTATTACTAGCGACTCGCCGTCTATGTAGCCGAGTATTCCGCGAACCTCCGGGTGGTTCGAGTCGCCGACTACCACGATCCTGTATCCCTCGCTCGAGAGGGTTTCCGCCCGCTCGTGGGCCGTTCTGACAAATGGGCACGTGCCGTCCACAACGACTCGCGAGCGCTCCGAGAGGTCGACTAGCTCGTCCCTTGCGACGCCATGCGCCCTTACAAAGGAAATAGACTCCGTTGGCACATCGGACGCGTTTTCCACTAGCTTCAGGCCGAGTCCGGCGAGGCGTCCGACCTCCTGCGGGTTGTGTATAGGACTGCCGAGCGAATAAACCGTCCCATACTGACCAAGCGCTTTTTCAAGCTGCTCAATGGCCCGCCTGACTCCGAAACACAAACCAGTCGGGCTAGCCACCACAAGATTCATGCCCAGTCCGACTTCGTTTTCAAATTGTTTTTTTCGTCTGTGATAATTTTCTCCATATCCCCTACTGTGCTTTCGAAAGAATTTGCCGATAGATCATACCATATAACAGGGGAAAATTGTTTAAACCACGTCATTTGTCTTCGGGCAAATGCCTTGGTCGACTTTATATCGCCCTGAAGCGCCTCATCGAATGTCATCTGGCCGTCCAAAAAAAGAACGAGCTCCCTGTATCCGAACCCAGAGAGCGCCGGAAGATCGCGCGAGTATCCGTTGTCGAGGAGCCGCATCACCTCCTCCGGATAGCCGGACGAAAACTGTTCGGAGACCCTGCGGCTGATTCTTTCATATAATAACGTCCTCGGCGAGTTGAAGCCGAAGTAAAAAATTCTGGACGAGCCCATTTTTTCGCTCGCCGCATAGAGCTCTGTGGCGCTCTGTCCGGTGAGCGCGTGAATTTCAAGCGCCCTCACGATCCTGACCCGGTCGTTCGGGTGTATCCGTGCCGCGCTCGCCGGGTCGATTATGGAAAGGCGCTCGTGAAGCGTGGAAGTCCCCCGGAGATCCCCCTCCTCCTCGAGCTCCACGCGTATCGATTCGTCCCTCGGCAGCGACTTGGACAACACGCCGCCCGCGAGCGCCTTGTAATAAAACGGCGTGCCGCCGACCAGAATCGGTATCCTGCCTCTGGCATATACGCGCCTTATGGCGGCCTCTGCCTGCATCACGAAGTCGGCCGCAGTAAAAACCTCGTCGGGATCCGCTACGTCGATCAGGTAGTGAGGGACGATTTTCCTATCCTCGATAGAGATCTTGTCCGTGCCGACGTCGAGATAGCGGTAAACCTGCCTCGAGTCGACGGAGATTATCTCCGCCCCCAGACGTTTGGCGAGCTCGAAGCCGGCTCTGGTCTTGCCGACCGCCGTCGGGCCTATAATCGCGTATATGGTTCGACGAGCCTCGTCCCCAGCCTCGCGGGTCATCTCTCGAACCAGCTCTTGAGCCTGTCGCCGGCGAGGAAAATTGTTGTGGGGCGGCCGTGCGGGCAGCTATAAGGAGAGCGGCAGCGCTCCAGCCTGTCGAAAAGAGCGAGAGCCTCGTCGCGGCCGATCGACGCGCCGTGTTTTATGGCGTCGCGGCAGGCCGTCCTCGCCCACCTCCACCAGACTTCCCTGTCGCGCTTCGATGGGTCGTCCTCCTCCTCAATTCCTCGCAGGGCCGAGCGCAGCAGCTCTACTGGCGAGAGTCTGCCAAGACCTCTCACAGACGGCACCGCGGTCATTGCGGCCTCTTTCTGGTCGATGTCGTCGTCGCCCGGCAGCCTGAACACAAAACCCATGCTCCCGAGTTCGTCCCTGTGCAACGCGACTCCGGCCGCTATCGCCGAAGGGATCTCCTGCTCGATGACAAGCTGCTGGCGTGGCGCGTCCCGCCCGGCGCACGCGTCCTCAATCTCCTCATATAGAATCCTCTCGTGAGCGGCGTGGGCGTCTACGAGGCAAAGCCCGCGATTGTCGTCGAAAACGAGATAACCGCCCTGAGCCTGCCCTAGAAATTTGCGGAGAGTATCTGGCGTCTCGCCGGGAAATTTGAGCATCCGCTCTCGCGTCTCTTGTTTAGCTTCGAACGTCGTTGGGGGCGTTGGCGAAAAAAAATCCTCGCTTTTTGCGCTCTGCCGTATCGGATCCACTTGCGGCACGTAGTTCTCCCACGGGTCGATCCGCGCTGGCGATCCTTTATCGGCGCCGTCCGCAAAACCGCCGGCGGACAGCAACAGCTCCTGCGCTCCCCTTCGGACGAGCTCGAATATCGGGCCGGTCTTTCGGAAGCGAATCTCAGCCTTTGCAGGGTGGATGTTTACGTCGACCTCCTCCGGTGATATGTCGATCATCACTATCCACTCGCCGTACATGGACGCGCCGGTCGAGTTCAGGGCCGATCGCACTGTCGCGTCCTGCACCCGCCGGCCGTTCACGAACGTCGTCACGTTGACGCGCCTCGAACCCGGCAGTTTGTTCCACCAGAGCGATGCCGACGCGCTTTCGCGGCGAACCGTCGCGGAAACGGTGCGGTGTTCGTCGCCCCACAGCTCCCGGAGCACATCGTCAGTCGTCTCCGCGTCGCCGAGGTCGAGGAGCTGCTTCCCGTCGTTCGTCACCCTGAAGCGGACGTTCGGGTGGACGAGCGCGTAGTCCTGCACAACCTGAATAATGCGCTTCAGCTCTGCCGTAGCGCTTTTCATGAACTTTTTCCTTGCCGGCAGATTGTAGAACAGGTCGTCCACCTGAACCCTCGTGCCGGGCGAGAGCGGTATCTCGACGTTGGAGAGAATCTCGCCGCCCTCGCAGCGGATCAAACCGCCCGACTCCGCCCCACGCGCGCGGCTGCGCAGTTCGAGTCTGCTCACAGCCGCGATGCTCGAAAGCGCTTCGCCCCTATAACCAAGGGTGCGGACGCGCTCCAGGTCGTCGAGGCGCCTTATTTTGCTCGTCGCGTATCGCTCTAAGGCTAAAAGCAAGTCGTCACCGAAAATGCCTCGCCCGTCGTCCTCGACGACAAGAGAGACCTTCCCCCCCTGCTCCAGGCTGATCCTGACGTCGGTCGCCCCCGCGTCGATGGAGTTCTCGAGAAGCTCCTTCGCGGCCGAAACTGGCCGCTCGATGACCTCTCCCGCCGCTATCCTGCTCGCGATGCTCGGCCCGAGCTTTTTGATACGATTATTGTCGATTTCAGTCATTTCAGGCCCAGGATCTTTCTGCTCTTCTCCCTGAGGCGAAATATGAGGTCGAGCGCCTCCATAGGGGTCATGGCGTTCGGGTCGGTCTGCGCAAGCTGCTCAATCACGCCCTCGCGCTCGACGTCGAAAAATATCTCCTTTTGAACGTGTTTTTTCGATATGCCCTGAAGATCCTCCCTCGATTTGGCCGGATCCCTCTCGAACTCATCCAGCAGCTCTTGAGACCTGCGGATGACGATGCTCGGTACTCCGGCGAGCCTGGCTACCTCAATGCCATAGGATCTGTTCGCGGGGCAAGGGACGACTTTGTGGAGGAATCTTATCCCGGCCGAGGACTCGTCCACCGCCATGCTCAGGTTCACGAGCTGCGGCAGGGCCAGGTTTGTCAGCTCGTGATAGTGCGTGGCAAAAAGCGCTTTTGTGCGGCCGTCTATGTTGAGCGAGAGAAACTCGACGACGGCCCAGGCTATGCTCATGCCGTCGAACGTCGACGTCCCCCGCCCTATCTCGTCGAGAATCACGAGGCTCCGGCGCGTGACGTGCCTGAGTATGTTGGCGGTTTCAACCATCTCGACCATAAATGTGCTGCGTCCCTTCGCGAGCTCGTCGCGCGCCCCGATCCTCGTAAATATTCTGTCGAGAAGGCCTATACAAGCGCTCTGGGCCGGGACGAACGAGCCAGTATGCGCCATGAGAGCGATTAATGCGGCCGTGCGCAGATACGTCGACTTGCCCGCCATATTTGGGCCGGTGATTATGGCGATGCAGCCTTTATCCGGCGAGTCAGGGTCGAGCTCGATGTCGTTTGGAGTGAATGGCAGGTTGCCGAGAAATTTTTCGACTACGGGGTGGCGCGCGCCTTTCGCGACGAATTTTCTGCTGCCGTCCATCTCAGGCCTCGTGTAGGCATTGTCGCGCGCGACCTCCGCGAGCGAACGCAGGACGTCAAGTTCAGCGACGGCGCGTGAGAGCGTCTGGCACGCCCTGCTCTCCGCGAGCGCCGACGCGAGAACTTTTTTATAAAGCTCCTCCTCGCGCGCGCCGCTTTCGTGCTCTGCGCGAAACGCGCGGCGCTCTATATCCTTCAGCGCCTCGTTGATAAAACGCTCGCCGTTCACAACTGTCTGCCGCCTCACGTAGTCGTCGGGGACTTTATCCGCCTGGTTCCGGCTCACCTCGATGTAATAGCCGAAGACCTTGTTTATGCCAACCCTGATTTTAATTCCGGTTCTCTCCCGCTCGTTTTGCTCGAAGACCTTCAGGTTCTCCTCTGCGTGGGTTATGGCGTCGCGCGCGTCATCCAGGTTTTCGTCGAAGCCGTCGCGAATGACCCCGCCGGCCGAAAGCGCCCTCGGCAGTTCGTCGGAGAGCGCGCGGCAGAGCAATAGTTCCAACTCGGACATGTCCGGCGCTTCGTCAAAAATTGAGTCTGGGAGAAACGCTCCGGATTCCTCCAGTATCCCGCGAATTGGAGGAATCGCGGCAAGCGTGTCGCGGACGACCCCGAGATCCCTCGGGTTTCCGACCTTCATGCTGAGTCTGCCAAGCGCGCGCTCCATGTCGCGACAGAGGGAGAGCGCGCTGGATAATTTTTTCATTAATGACGGTTCTCCGGCGAAGAATCCGACGCAATCGTGGCGAAACGCTATAGTATCGAGGTTTATGAGCGGGTGGATTATCCACTCGCGCAGGAGCCTTTTCCCCATGGGAGTTTTGCACCTGTTGAGCACGGAGTAGAGCGACGTTTCTCCGTCAAGAAGCTCGAGGTTCGACTGCGTAGCGTGGTCGAGTATGAGCATGCCCTCCTGCAGAAGCGGCCTCACCCCGTGGATGTGGCCGGCCCCGCCGAACTGCGTCTCCTCGAGATATCTCAGAGCGGCTGCCGCCGCGCCAGCCGCGGGATCCGCGTCTTCGATCCCCATCGCCATGAGGCTCGACACCCCCCACCGACGGCAGAGCCAGTCGGACGCGGCGACTGGCGCGAACTCGCCTCGCTCCCGCGTTACAGTGACGGGCCGTTCGCCAGCGAGCGAGAGGGCGGCTTCGAGACGTCTCTCGAACTCCACTTCCTGCCCCTTCGCCAAAAGCAGCTCGCCGGGGCGGTACGCAAAAACGAGCGATAATGCCTCGTCGCACGGAAATGTCCCAGCCTCCAAAAGCCCTGTCCCAGCCGTGAGAAGCGCCACTGCGGCCGACTCCCCCGCGAAAAAAATCGAAGCGAGCCTGCCGTCGCCCTCCAAGTCCTGCGGCACGTAAGTGCCGGGCGTCACCACACGGACGACGCTTCGTTCGACGAGCGTCTTGCCGTCGGGCGCCGTCATCTGGTCGCAGACAGCCACCCTGAAACCGGCGGCAATCAGCCTCCCCATATAGGCGTCGAGCGCGTGGTGCGGGACGCCGGCCATCGGTATGGCCTTGTCCTGGTCTCGCGCCGTGAGCGCGATATCCAGCACCTCGGAGGCGGTCACGGCATCCTCGAAGAACATCTCGAAGAAGTCTCCCATGCGAAAAAGCAACAAGCAGTCCGGGTATTTATCCTTCCACTCGGAGTACTGTTTCAGCATCGGGGTTATTTTGATCCCGTCCGGCAGTTTCACGACTCGACCTCTTTTGTTGTTGAACGAATTTTTCTAGTCATAGGCCCTTTTTTTCTTGCGTTTGTTTCGTCCCGCGTCCCTCGAATCCAAAACTGGTTCGGCGAACTCGGCCGGCGGGCCAACCAACCGCGAAGCTCCGCAAAGCGAGTCGAGGTAGTTCTGGAGGATGAGCGCCGCCGCGACTTTGTCGACCTGTCCTCTGCGATTTTTGCGCGAGACGTCCGCCCCTATAAGAGCCTGATTTGCGATCGTCGTCGTGAAGCGTTCGTCCCACGGAATAATCTCGATACCCGTAAAACGCTCCGACAGGCTTTCGATAACGCTCCTCATCCTGACAGCCTCCGGCCCGTCCGAGCCGTCGGTTCGCCGGGGCATCCCAACGACGAGTTTCCCCGCCCTGTACTCGTTCATTATGACCGACAACTCGTCCATCCACTCGCCCGACATCTGGAGCACGGCGATCCCCTGCGCGAACGTACCTAGCGGGTCGCTCGCCGCGACTCCTATCCGAACCGTTCCGATATCGAGAGCGATGATTCTCGTTTGACTTGTCCCGCGAAATTGTCCGTCGATATTTTTTTCGATGGCATCGCCGCGCGCTCTCCTGTGCATAGTGAATTTATTCGCCGGCCTCCTTTATTCCACAGGCTCCGCCGCTTTTGCCTCTTTACCCGCTTTATCGTCGCCGCCCATTATCCCGGGCGGCATCACGCCCGTCATCTTCAACAGGTCGTGAAGCGGCGGCAGGCTTGTGGCGTAGTCTTTGACGAGGTTCGAAATCGACTTGCCGCCGGACGCGCCGGAGTCCCAGACAGTGACCTTGTCGACTTTGAAGTTCGAGATCGCTGTGGCCTGTATGCCCATCATCTCGGGGACGCGGTCGGCCATCATGAGGAGGAAGGCGGCGTTTGCGTCGCCGGAGGCGGCCGCGACGAGCTTTTTTATACCTTCGGAGTTCGCGTCGAAAACGGCCTTCATGCCCTCGGCGCGGCCGAGCATCTCGTTTTTGACGCGCTCGCCCTCGCCTCGGCCCTCGCGGCTCTGGCGCTCCATCTGGGCGTCCGCTTCTATTATCATGCGCTGTTTTTCAGCCTCGGCCACAGGGATCGTGTCGGCGATCCTCGACGCTTTGTCGCGCTCGGCGCGCGCTTTTTCGGCCTCCATCTCGGCCTGGTACGCGAGGCGTTTCGCCTCGGCCTCTTTTGTCTTCTCGGCCACCGTGCCCCGCCTGTTCGCCTCGGCCACTTTCTCACGCAGCTCCGCGTCCGAGTCGGCCTTTATCTGGCGCGCTATGTTTTCGCCCTTTACGGCCTGGGCGTCGGCGGAGGAGACACCTATGCGCTGTTCCTTCGTCGCGTCGGCGAGCGCTATTTCCCGTACCTTCGCGGCGAGCGCAATACCTATCTCCCGCTCCTTCTCCGCCTCGGCGAGCCCGATCTCCTTGTCCTTGTCGGCGTCGGCGATGCCTATATCCCTGTCGCGGTTCGCGCCGGCTATGCCTATCTCGCGCTCTTTGGCGGCCTGAGCGAGCCCGATTTCGCGTTCCTTGCTCGCGCCGGCGACGCCTATCTCCCGCTCTTTCGCGGCTTCGGCGACGCCTATTTCCTTCTCCTTGTCGGCCTCGGCGACGCCTATCTGCCCCGTTTTCTCCTGCTCCGCGACATCGATCCTCGCTTGGTTTATCGCCTCGCTCGCCGCCTTCTGGCCGAGGGCCTTTATGTAACCGGACTCGTCGTCTATGTCCTTTATGTTGACGTTGATGACGCGAAGGCCGACCTTCGCGAGCTCTACCTCGACGGAGCCCATGACTGCGGACTGGAATTTCTCCCTGTCCATGTTTATCTCCTCGATTTTCATCGTGGCTATCGTGGCGCGAAACTGGCCGAATATTATGTCCTCGGCCACTTTCCTGACGTCGGCCTGGTTCAGTTCGAGCAGCCTCTCGGCGGCGTTTTTCATGACGACTGGCTCCGTGCTGATGCCGACGGTGAACGTCGACGGGGCCGCGATTCGAATGTTTTCCTGCGAGAGCGCCCCCTGGAGCGGGATATCTATGGATATTGGCGTGAGGTCGAGATAAGAATAATCCTGAAAGAGCGGCCAGACGAACGCAGCGCCTCCATGAATACACCTAGCGGAGCCCTCGCCAGTTTTTCCGAATATGACGAGAATCTTGTCCGACGGGCAGCGCCTGTAGCGCCTCAAGAGCGCTATGAACGTCATGAACACAAAAAGAACGAGTAAAGCGATAAATACTGTTAAGATTGACATAATCATCTATCCCCTTTATTTAGTAAAGTTTTTTAATTATTTCGACAGTTGAGCCCTCACTATATCCTCCGCCGCGTCGAGGGCCTCTTTCAGCTTGGCCGCGTCCTTGCCGCCGCCCTGGCCTGTGGCCGGCTTGCCTCCCCCGCTTCCGCCAATAATCGCCGAGACCTCCTTCACGAGGTTGCCGGCGTGAACTCCTTTTTTCACCGCGTTATCCGAGGCCATCCCGACGAGGGATACGGCGCCGTCCTCCAAGCCCGCCAGCAGCGCGACCGAGTTCTGCTCGACCTGCTTTATCCTGTCGCCGATCTGTCGCAGCATGTCCCTCGGGATGCCGTCGAATTTATCGACGACGAGCGCGAGATCCCCTATCCTTACGGCCCTTCTCAGGCGGGCTTCTATGTCCTCCGACGCGCCGCGCAGAAGAAGCTCTCTGTTCCTTCGCTCGAGAACCTTCTTCTCCTCCAACAGATCCTCTGCCTTCGACGCGAGCGAGTCTACGTCGCCGCCCAAAAGCTCAGAGAGCTGCCTCATCGTGTAAAGCGCTTCCTGCAAAAGGCGCAGCGATATCAAGCCGGCGACGGCGTTTATGCGCCTGATGCCGGATCCTATGCCCTCGTCCCTTATGATCTTGACGACGCCTATTTCACCTGTGTTGCCGACGTGCGTACCGCCGCAAAGTTCCGTCGAAAAACCCGGGATATCCAGAACACGGACGACGTCGCCGTATTTTTCCTCGAACAGTGCCTTCACGCCGCTTTTCCTCGACTCGTCATAGTTCATGACGCTCGTTGTCACAGGGATGGCTCGCAGCACCTGCTCGTAAACCAAGCGTTCCACGTCGCGAATCTCGTCCGTCGAAAGAGGCGCGAAGTGGTTGAAGTCGAACCTCAGGAATGCCGGCGTGACTAGAGAGCCGGCCTGGCGAACGTGGCTGCCGAGCACCCGGGAGAGCGCCTCGTGCAGCAAGTGTGTCGCCGTGTGATGCTGCCTGATCGCGTTGCGCCTATCCTCGTCGACCAGCGCGTCGAGGGTCATGCCGAGGCGAATCTCGCCCGCCGCGAGCCTGCCTGAGTGCCCTATCGTCTCGCCGCTCGAGTATACCGCGTCATCCACCTCGAAGCGCACGTCCTTCGCGGGGTCGCCGCCGAAAATCCCCAAAACTCCCTTGTCCCCCACCTGACCTCCGCGCTCCGCGTAAAAGGGCGTGTTCGACAGAAAAACCGTCGCGGACTCGCCCGCGGTTATCGACTCCACCACGCGCTCATCCGACACTATTGCAGACACGACGGCGCTGCCGCTCGTCGTCTCGTAGCCGTCGAACCTCGTCGGGCCCAGCCTGTCCGCGAGCCTTGTGTAAACATTTGCCGATATGACCGCGGCGCTCTGCTTGCTCGACGCGCGGGCGCGATCCCTCTGCCGCTCCATCTCGACGTCGAAGCCGTTTTTGTCGACGTCGACGCCGGCCTCCGACGCTATCTCCTCCGTCAGTTCCAGCGGAAAACCGAACGTGTCGTACAGGGTGAAGGCGAGCTCGCCCGGGAGGCTGCTTCTGCCCGCTTCGCGAGCTAACTTTCCGAGCTCGTTCTCCAAAAGCTCCATGCCCTGCGCAAGGGTTTTGCCGAATCTGGACTCCTCCAGCTCGAGCACCTGTTTTATCGTGGACGAATATTCGATCAGCTCGCCGTATGGGTCGCTCATTATTTCGTTTACCGCCGGCAGCAGCTCGAGCAGGAACGGGCGGTCGACGCCGGTGAGACGCCCATAACGGACTCCGCGCCTGATCAGTCTGCGCAGGACGTAGCCTGGGCCCTCGTTCGACGGGAGAATCCCGTCCGCGATCATAAAGGCCGACGCCCTCAAGTGGTCGGAGATGACCCGCATCGCGAGGTCATATTTCGGCGAGTCGCCATATTTTACGCCGGCCACGGAACAGGCCTTGTCCATTATAGGCTTGAACAGGTCGGTCTCGAAGTCTCCCCTCACGCCCTGCACGATGCTCGCCAGGCGTTCGAGGCCCATGCCGGTATCGATATTTTTTTTCGGCAGCGGCGAGAGAACGCCGGCCTCGTCGCGCGAGTACTGCATAAAAACGAGGTTCCATATCTCGAGGTACCTGTCGCAACCGCACCCGACGCCGCAGCCGGGCTTGCCGCAGGAATACGACGGCCCTTGATCGTACAATATCTCGGAGCATGGGCCGCAAGGCCCCGTCGGGCCGGCCGCCCAGAAGTTGTCGTCCTCGCCGAGGCGAATTATCCTGTCCTCAGGCAGACCGACAAGGTCGCGCCAGAAATCGCGCGCCTCGTCGTCGTCGAGGTATATCGTCGCGTACAGGCGACCAGGGTCGAGCCCGATCTGGCTTGTGATAAATTCCCACGCCCAGGGGATTATCTCTTTTTTGAAGTAGTCGCCGAAGCTGAAGTTCCCTAGCATCTCGAAAAACGTATGGTGCCTCGCGGTGTGCCCGACGTTGTCAATGTCGTTCGTGCGAATGCACTTCTGCGACGTGGTCGCTCGCGTTACCTCGGGCGTCCTCAACCCGAGAAAATAAGGCTTGAAAGGAACCATGCCGGCGACCGTGAAAAGAAGCGTAGGATCATCCGGGACGAGCGGAAAGCTCGGGTATCGCCTGCATCCATGTCCCTCGAAGTATGATAAAAACAGCTCGCGAAGCTCCTTCGAGCTCCTCCATTTTATTGAACGCATAAATTCGTCCCTCCACGCGCAAATTCGTTATGCAAGCCAATTATATCAGATGGCTAAAGTGGTAATATAGCAATATGAAAATGCACGCCATTCATTTTTAGGGAGGACTCGGACGTGGAGCAAAAAGGTCTAAAAAGAGAGGAATACGGTGTCGCCGATATAAGACTCGCCCCGGCAGGGAGAGCGAGGATCGACTGGGCGTGGCAATATATGCCAGTCATAAGGCTCATCAAGGAGAAAGAGCTCGCCGGCGGCAAAAAACCGCTCGAGGGGCGCACTGTGGCCGCATGTCTCCACCTTGAAGCGAAGACGGCGTGTCTCCTGAAGGTGTTGAAGGATCTCGGCGCGACGGTCTCGGCGGCCGGGAGCAACCCGCTCTCCACTCAGGATCCGATCTGCGCGGCCCTCGCCGAGTACGGCGTCCACGTATTCAGCAGGCACGGCATGAGCGCGGAGGAGTACGAGGAGAACCTCGCCAAAATGCTGGCATGGGAACCGGACGTTTTGATCGATGACGGGGCGGACGCCGTGGCGCTAATTCACAACAAGCACCGCGGCCTCGCCCCCAAAATACTCGGCGGCTGCGAGGAGACTACGACCGGCATAAAGCGCCTTCGCGCCATGGACGCCGAGGGGCTTCTCGAGTTCCCAATGCTCGCCGTGAACGACGCGCTGAGCAAGTACCTGTTCGACAATCGATATGGTACCGGACAATCCGTCTGGGAGGCCATAATGAACACTACAAACTGCGTCATAGCAGGCAGAACCTCCGTGGTCATCGGCTACGGCTGGTGCGGCAAGGGCGTGGCGAAGCGGGCCGACGGCCTCGGTGCGAGCGTCGTCGTCGCGGAGATAAACGCGCACAGGGCGCTCGAAGCCCACATGGACGGCTTCCGAGTCATGGACATCGCGCAGGCCTCCGAGGTCGGCGACGTTTTCGTGACAGTCACAGGCAACTCGCGGGTCATCCGAGGCGAGCACTTCGCTCGCATGAAGGACGGAGTTTTCCTGGCGAACGCCGGGCACTTCGACGTCGAGGTCAGTATCCCCGATCTCGAGACGATGGCCGCGAAAGTGTACGAGTCCCGCGAGGGCATCCGCACATATGAGGCTCGGGACGGCAGGAGGCTGCATCTTCTGGGCGAAGGGCGGCTGGTGAACCTCGCGTCCGGCGACGGCCACCCTGTCGAAATCATGGACACGAGCTTCGCGACCCAACTCCTCTCCGCGCTTTACATCGCGAAGGGGGCCGACCTGAAAAAAGGCTTACAGCCGGTTCCGGCTTTCCTGGACGAAATAGTCGCGAATTACAAGGTGGAGTCGCTTGGACTGAAGCTTGAGAAATTGACGGCCGAGCAGGAAAAATACCTCAACGACTGGAGGGCTTGAGAGTGTCCATAATACGTGACGTGCTCATCTGGGACAGCGAACGGCAAAACGCCGAGGCCGGCGATATAGTCATAAATGACAGCGGTCTTGTTTCGGAGATTTTGCCGCCAAAAAGCGCAAAGGGCGAGCGCCTCTTCGATGGAGGCGGCTACACGGCGGCAATTCCCGGGCTCGTGAACTCTCACACGCACGTTTCGATGACGCTGTTGCGCGGGCTCGCCGAGGAGTTGCCCCTAATGCGGTGGCTCCAGACGAAGATTTTCCCAGTCGAGAACAGGCTTTTGCCCCAGCATATAAGATCCGGCGGTGAACTTGCTCTGCTCGAGATGATCTCCGGCGGCGTGACGTGCTTCGCCGACATGTACTACTTCATGAGGGAGGTAGCGGCCGCGACGGTCGGCGCCGGCATGAGGGCCGCTCTTTGCCGCGGAATCACCGGCGACGACTCGAAAAAACTCAACGAAAATCTGGCGCTGGCCGACGAGTTTAACGGCCGCGACGGAAGGATCATCGTTCAGCTTGGCCCCCACGCTCCCTACACTGTCCCGCGCGACGCTATAGAAAAAATAGCTTCGATCGCCAGAGACAAAAAACTCGGCGTCCACTTCCACTGGCTCGAAACGGAGGGCGAACTCGAAACGTTCCGCGACGAATATAAAATTTCGCCGTCAGACTACCTCGAGGGGACAGGGTTGCTAGCCGTTCCAAAACTTCTGCTTGCCCACTGTGTCTGGCACCCGGTCGACGAGCTCGACAGGGTTAAGCGTGACAACGTGACGCTCGTGCACAACCCAAAGAGCAACCTGAAGCTGGGCAGCGGTTACGCCCCAATTAAACAGATGCTGGAGAAAGGCGTGAACGTGGCGTTGGGCACGGACGGCGCGGCGAGCAACAACAGACTCGACGTCTGGGACGAGATGCGCACGGCCGCCCTGATGCACAAGGGATACCACAAGGATCCGACGCTTCTCTCCGCCCGGCAGGTTCTGAAGATGGCGACTGTGGCGGGCGCGTCCGGCATGGGCTTCGAGCGCGTCGGCTTGATCAAAAAAGGCTGGCATGCCGACCTCGCCCTAGTCAACATCGCCGGCCCGGCATACGTCGGCGCCGACGTGACGAATCTGCCGGAGTTCCTCGTCTACGCCGGATCGTCCCGCGACGTCCGCGCGACGATAGTCGGCGGCAAAATCCTGTACAAAGACGGCAGATATCTCACAATGGACAGGGACGAGATAATTTCGAAGACGACTGAACACAGGAAGCAGATCGTGAAGACATAGAATCCTCCGTTGCGCATGAGGGTTTTCGGCGCCGGCAGTCACGGCGTATATCCCCGATTACGCCTTATGCCGCGACTTCAGCTCCTTCAGAATATCGGCGAATGGGACGCCGGCTGCGATGCAGGCTACTTGCAGGTGGTAGAGCAGGTCGGCGGCTTCGTAGCGGAAGCCTGCGGCGTCGCCTGTCGCTACGGCCAGCGCCGTCTCTACGCCCTCCTCCCCCACTTTCTGGGCGACCCTCGACATACCCATGCCAAGAAGCCGTGCCGTGTAGCTCTCCTCCGGGGAATCCTTTGAGCGTGTCTCTAGATATCTGAAGAGTTTGCCGAGGAATGTCCCAGCGTCCGAGTCGCCAACCTCGAGGACTCTCTTGAAAAAACAGCTCCTCTCGCCGGTGTGGCAGGCGGGGCCTGTGGGTTCGACCAAGGCCAGCAGGGCGTCCCCGTCGCAGTCAAGCCTGATCTCGCGAACCTTCAGCCTGTTGCCGCTTGTGAGGCCCTTGTGCCATATCTCGTTGCGCGAACGACTCCAGAAGACCATCTCGCCGCGCTCCGCAGTGAGGCGCAGCGCCTCCTCGTTCGCCCACGCGACCATGAGAACCTCGGCAGTGTCGGAATCCTGGACTACAACCGTCACCAGGCCGTCACGGTCGAACTTTGTTTTTTTTATCGCCTCCGAAAAATCCGGTGAAACGTCCATCATCGGGCATCCTCCGCTATTTCGAGAGCGGCCGCGAGGTCAAAACCGCTTTCGTATAGAGCCTTGCCCACGACGGCGCCGAAAGCGCCGGCAGCCTTGAGTTTTTTTATGTCGTCCAACGTCGTGACGCCGCCCGCCGCGATTATCTCCAGGGGGGCGCGGATAAGACTTCCTATAAGCTCCATGTCGGGGCCAGCTAGCATGCCGTCCCTGTCCGCGGAAGTCACCAGGAACCTTTTGAAACCTACAGCGGACAGACGGTCGAGGCATGACTCTGGCGCATAGCCCGTGCTCTCCGCCCAGCCAAAGACCGCTACTTTGCCGTCTCGCACGTCTATCGCCGGCAGGACGGAGTTCCCGAACTCCTCGAATATTGCGCCGGCCGCGTCCTCCGATTTAAATAGAAGGCTGCCGAGTATGGCGCGCGCCGCACCGGCCGACAGGACGTCTCGTATCGCGCTTCGCTCCCGGAGGCCGCCGCCGTACTCTATTTCGAGCCCCAGGTTCACTATTTTCCGAAGGACGCGCAAGTGTTTCGGCGAGCCTGACTCTGCCCCCTCCAAGTCGACGACGTGGAGGTTTGTACAGCCGAGCCCGGCATAAGCGCGCGCTGCCTCCAGGGCGTCCGTGCCATACTCCGTTTTTTTGGAAAAATCTCCTTTGCTGAGGCGCACGACTTTCCCGTCGTAGAGGTCTATGGCGGGGAGGACTATCATATCCACTCCCCCTTTGTGCTTGGATCGATTTGTGAGGGCGCGAGCCCCATGTCGAGCGCTATCCCAAAGCCCTTGAAGACGGCCTCCGCAGCGTGGTGCGAGTTGTCGGCGGTTATCAGGGCTATGTGCAGCGTCGAGCACGACTCACGGCAGAACGCGCGGAAGAACTCCGGGACGAGTTCGAGGTCGAAGTCGCCGCACCTGTGCGTCGGGAAGTTTCCCTCCCAATAAAGCCCCCCTCTGCCGCTCAGGTCGAGCGCGACTCGGGCGAGCGAGCCGTCCATCGGCAAGAGGCACCAGCCGTACCTGCTGCGCGGCGACTCTGTCGAGGAGAGCATCTTCTTGAGCGCCATGCCGAAAACGATGCCCACGTCCTCTGTGATGTGGTGAGCGTCGACGTGCGCATCGCCGGAAGCCTCGACTTCCAGGCAAAGTTTCGCGCGGTGAGCCATAAGTTCAAGCATGTGGGCCAAAAAACCGCAGCCCACGCTAACATGGCTGCTCCCCGAGGGAGCGGGATGCGAGACGGAAAGGGCCACTTTGGTCTCCCTCGTGTTCCTGTTGACAGTATACATACGACTCAGACCTCCGTTTGTCGCGCGTTTACAAATTTTTTCATGGCTTCCACCGTGCCGCGAAGCGTCTCCCAGCGGAGCTGAAGGATCCCTGGATTAGCAACGAGACGCAGCGAGACGTCCTGCGCGCGTTTTATGACGGCGAGCCCGTTCGCCTTTAGCGTTCCACCAGTCTGGACGATGTCGAAGATGCAGTCCGCGAAACCGAGTGCCGGGGCGAGCTCGACGGAGCCGTTCAGGTGGAGTATCTTCACCTGGACGCCCCACGACTCGAACGTGCGGCGCGCGCTGTGCTGGTACTTGCTCGCGACTCTGAGTCCCATGAGGCTGCTGGCGTGTCCGTCAAAGCGAAGCGTAAGCTCCGGAGGACCGGCTATCGCCATGAAACAGCGACCCCTGCCAGTGTCGAGCAGTTCGGTCAACTCGACTTCCGACTCGTCGGTCACGTCGTTGCCGACAAGCGCGAGCTCCGCCAGCCCCTGCGAAACGAGCGTCGGTATGTCCGACGGTTTCCCGAGGAGGTATCTGTAACCCCCCTCGTCCACAACAAGATTTCGTCCGACGCTCCTCAGGTTTTTCGAAGGAAGGCCGGCGCCCTCTATTACCTCTATACAGGAGTCCAGCGAACGTCCTGTGGGAAGGGCCATTATGGGCATTACGCAGTCCCCCGTATCTCTCGCGCCGCAAGACGCCTGCCCGACGGCAGCTCGTGCGCGACGTCCGACTCTACGTCCACCCACCAACTGCATCCGCGCAAGAGGGCAAATTTTTTCGATGCCTCCATATCCGGGTTCCAGCTAATTTCAAAGGAGACGCCTCTGTCCGCGAGCAACGACGCGTAAGAAAGAGCGCGGTCTGGATATGCTCCGCCCGACCATATCATGAGTCGCTCCGCCCTTGCGGTTGGTTTGCGCGCGAGGGCGAGCTCGCGCAGGCTGACACCGAAACCGACGGCCTGACAATAAAAACGCGTGTCCGCGAGCGACCCGTCGTACCTGCCGCCGCCGCCGAGCAGGACGCCGTCCGGAGACGAATAGACGTTGAACATTGGGCCATTGTAGTAGCCAAGATCCCTGATGAACCCAAGGTCTATCCTGACCCTGCTTCCGAGGCCGAGCCTGCCGAGCGCGCCGCAAATTTCGCTGAGCGGTTTCATGAGGCGTCGCGCCCCAAACAGATCCTCCGCGTAATCCAGCACGTCTATCGTTCCCTTGAGCGACGGAAGCTCGCTCAGGATTTTTTTGTCATGATCGGAGAGCGCGTCCGCGCTTGCCAGAGTCCGCTCGAAGTCGTAGTATGCGCCCTCCTGGAGATAGTCGACGAGAACGTCCGCGAGATTTCCCGGCAGGCCTGAGAAAAGCGCGGGGGCGATGGACGCGTCGCCGAGAACGACGACGGAGCCGCTCAGCCCGAGGGAGTCGAGGGCGCGCAACAGAAGCGTGATTACTTCGACGTCCGCGCCGAGACCCTCCCAGCCAAGAAGTTCGACCCCCACCTGCGTGTCCTCCAGATTTTCTTTCGGCGCCTTCGGGGACGCAAAAACGCGCTCCGCGTAACAGAGCCGGAGCGGGAACTCCTCCGGAGCGTGGTGAAGCGCCATGTATGATAACGCGGACAGCGTTATATCCGCCCTCAGGCAGCAGGGCTCGCCAAAAGGACTGTTGACGGCGATGATACGCCCGCTCCTCCGTCGGTGGAGGTTTTTCATCGTGCCCTCGATAAGCTGGAACTCCGCAGGATTAAAGGGGTTGTACCCGTAGGACGTAAAAAGCCCGAGCGTCCTGGCGCGGCACTCCTCCATACCATGCGCAAGCTCCCCGCCTATGCTGACGCACCCGCGCGGGGTAATGTTCATAAGTCTGAGGCTCCCTTCGAAAAAAATATGTCGCAAGCGCTTCTTTTTGATGATATCATGAATCCCGATTTGTGACATGGAGGTGGTAAAATGGTTTTTCCCCCTGGCGGCGTCGAGTTTGGGAATGACAGCGATTTTTCGCCGGATTGCCTGATCTTCGACGTTGACGGCGTCCTTATCGAGGCCGATAAATCATTCCCGGAGATGATTCGGGCTGTCGTTGAGGATTTATGGCACGGCGCTGGTTTTGTCGCGGAATCGCCAGGCTACTCGGCGGAACTGAACTATGTCTTCAAACGCCACGGCTCTTTTAACGACGACTATGACATAGCGTGGTCTCTTCTCAACATAATGGCGTTTCGATCCGGGACGAACCGACGCGGCGAAAACGGCAAAAGATCGCCCGAATTCCCGCTGTCACCCGAGGAGTTGGGGGACATTATCTCGCGCTGCGCCGGCGACTGCGTAGAGTGGATGCGGTCGGCTTTCCCCGAGAGGTTCGGACGCGAACATGTTCGTGAGATGTGCGTTAGAACGTACTTCGGCCTGGAGGAACAAAAGGGAATGTACGCTATAGAGACGCCGCTTCTCCGCTCCCACTGGAGATCTCTTCCGCTTCCTGCCTACATATACACGGGGCGCAACGGCGCCGAATGGGGCCTCGCCAAGGAGATACTCTCATGGGAGGACTTCCCCGACGAACGAGTCATCGGTTTCGACAGCGGCATCCGCAAGCCGTCCCCGCGAGGTCTTTTTTCGCTGTGCGACGCTTTTGGTCACGAGCGGCCAATGTTTTTTGGCGACACCGCGAGCGACAGGAAAGCGTGGGAGGCCTTCGGAAAGGGACATTTTGTGGCCATTGGGGATATACTGCGAGACGACAAGCCTAACTTCGCGAACGTTGAGGATGCGCTTTTTTGTATTCTCGGATGGAGGAGAGAAAAGTCATGAAAAAAAACGCCAAGAGGGATACTACGGACTTCTATTTCAAGAGGTTAGCGAGGTCGCATATACTCGCGCTGGAACCATACTCCCCTGGAATGGTTCACGAGGACGCTGAAACTGTGCGAATATCGGCGAACGAAAATGGATTCGGTGCGCCACCCGCCGTGATCGAAGCGCTCAAATCCCGCATGATGGGGGACGCGAGGCTGCACAGATACCCGGACATCACCTGCACAAGAATACGAGAGGCCTTGTCCGAAAAATACCGCTTCCCGCCGGACTGGTTCCTTCTGGGAAACGGGCTCGACGACGTGATAAACATGATCGCTCTCTCGTTTTTGAGCCCAAACGACAGCGTCATAATACCGGCCGCCACATTTTCGGCGTATACGAACGCCTCCCGGATGATGGGCGCGTCGCCTATAATAATACCGATGAGGCCCGACATGTCCATTGACCTCGACGCGACAGCCGACGCTATAAAAAGCAATACAAAGATAATTTTTCTGTGCAGCCCGAACAACCCGACGGGGACTACGATAAAGAGGAACGAGTTCGACTCGTTCCTCGAAAAACTAGCGCACATGCCGGCACAGCCTATTCTGTTAGTCGACCACGCTTACGTCGACTTCGACAGACCGGCTGGCGACTCCGTAAACGCGATAAAATACATGAATGGTTTCACGAATCTCGCGGTTTTACGGACGTTCTCGAAACTCTCCGGCCTTGCCGGCCTTCGGGCTGGTTATATCATAGCGCGGCCGAGCATGCTCTCGTACATCTACAGGGTAAGGCCGCCGTACACAGTGAACTCCATCGCGCAGGAATCTGCGCTGATCGACCTCACGGACGAGTCCGTTAAACTGTTCAAGGATAACGCGCGCGGGATAATAATCGCCGGCAGGGAGCGCCTTGAGGACTTCCTCAAGGACTCCGGCATAACGTACGTCCCATCTAAGGCGAACTTTGTTTTCGCGTTTTACGACAAACCTTACGAGGAGCACGTAAAAGCAGCGAATGAACTTGCCAAACGCGGAATACTTGTCCGCGCCCTCAAGCATGATAAAGCTCCCAGCGGGCTGAGGTTTTCGATAGGGACGACGGAGGAGAACGAGAAACTTATCGCGGCGTTGAAGGAGATAATCTCTGCGGGAATATTTGGGAAATGAAACGAGAGATATTCAAACCGGCGACGCAAAACGCGCCGGCGAAGCAGAAGGACGACGGCGTAATAGCCCTCGTCAAGGCCGGAGCGGCCGCTTACAACGCTAAATCCGGCGAGCTTCTGCTTCTGCCAACCGGCCTCGCCGCGGCTCGCGCGCTTTGCGAAAATATCGAACGCGCGCTTTTTCAAGATAGCGGGCTGCAATCGGTCGACTGCGGAAGCGACGAAGCGATCTTCTCGCTTGCGGAGAGGTACGTGAGGGAGTGGAAGGATCAGGCTCTCTCGTATTGCGACACAAGGCACAGGGAGCTCCGGCTTTTGGGCTGGCGAGAGGATGAATATCTCGCGTTTAGCGCTGCCGAGTTGGCTATGTCCGCAATAATCTCTGTGCTTCGCGAAAGTCGCGTGAACTTCAATTTCGTCGAGGAGATCCGCTCTGAGGACAGCCGTTTTTTTTCGCTGCTTTGTCAGTCTGGCCCAGGCACAATCGACGCGAGGCTAGGTTTTGTCTGCACGGCCTGCGGTAAATTGCTCCTGCCGGACTCGCCGATTGACTTTCCCGTACGCCAGCCGGGCGTGAAAGAGCCGGAGGAGAGTATGAGCGATATCGAAACGCCTGGCGCGAACACTATCGCCGCGCTCTGTTCGCTATTGGATATACGAGTTGAGCGCACAGTGAAGGCGATGCTGTACGTTGCCATGGAAAAACCCGAGGCCGGGAAGCCATCGGCGCGACGCGCTGTTGCCTCCTTTGTCAGGGGCGACTTCAACGTCAGCATGAACAAACTGGCGCGTTACTTGAATGCGACTTTTGGACTAGGCGGCCTCAGGATCGCCGAGAAACCGGAGCTTTACGAGCTTGTCGGGGATGTTGCCGGTTACTGCGGCCCCGTTGGCCTTCCAGATAATGTGATCGCCGTGTGCGACAACAGCGTGGCCGGCGCCAAAAACATCGTGGCCGGCGCCAACCGTCCCGGCTTCCACAGAACCGGCTGCTGTCACGGAAGGGACTTCGACCCTCCCATGGCCGACATAGCCGCCTGCGCCCCCGGAACTCCCTGCCCCTGTGGAGGGGCTTTCGAATCGGCGAGCTTTCGAGAATCCGGTGAGATAAGAACAGGCGCCGCTCACGTCTCGGAACGGCGTCTGTCGTTCCGAGACCGTGACGGGTCGCACGAATATCCCGGCGAATGGGGCGGCTCTGTCTCGATTGAGAGGCTTCTGCTTGCGACTGGCCTTGCGTAACCGATCAGGCCATATAGTACTGTTTTATCGGCCGTCCCTTCGCCTGGTATTTGTTCTTCACGTGGAGTTTGCCAGTGTTTACGAGTGCCTCGCAGTATTTGCGGACTGTTATCCTCGACACGCTCAGTACGCCGGCTATCTCGCCCGCCGACTGCGGTTCGTCGCCGTTTTCGATAAGCTGCAGGACTTTTTCAAGCATCTCGCTGTTTTTTATCGTTCCAGCGATGATGTGCTGATGACGCTCGCGCGGGAAAAATATAGAGTCGAGCCTCTCCTGCTGTACCGGATACTCAAGCGACTCGCCGTATATATGGCGATACCTGAACATTTCGAGGGAGAACCTCAGCCTCTCCGTGGATATGGGCCTGATGACCATATCCCATACCCCATAGGATATCGCGTCCTGAACCATCTCCTTCGCTGGATTTGTCACCAGCATCAGGAGCTTGGTTTTGAGCCCAGACTCGACAAAAATGTGCCACTTGCCAATGTTCTCCTGCCCCCCCAATATAATGAGGTCTACAGGCACGACCCTCATTCTCTCGAGGGCATCTTCGGCGTTGTCCACTTTATCCACCACCAGATAATTGTCAAAATACCTGATTACCTGGCTGATGGAGAATAGGACTAGCGGATCTGATTCGACTATTAACAAATGAATAGGTTTCATGTGAGATCACCTCGAGTAAAATAAATTATCCCCGTAATTTGATGATATCAACGAATATTGAAATTGGGAAGGGGAAAGGCGCAATAAATATAAAATAATTTCCATAAATACTTGATTTATGCTAATTTTGGTAATACTAATTGCTTAGTGTGTTTCGATAAACAAGAAATTACGCGTGATTTAGCAGAATTCAACGAAGTTTTCGTCATTAATATCCTATAATTTATTTATAGTATATCATATAAGGGGGCGTTATCATTCTTAACACTGATAGGGTTAATAAACTAAAACGGCATCTCGTTTCAATGGAAGTGGACGCCATTTATTTTGGCCCATCTACGGACATGGAATATCTGGCCGAGCTGAGGCTCTTTCAGGATGAGCGAGTGAAGGGGCTTATGGTGACAACCGGCGGACTTTTCGCTATGACCCCGCTCATTTACCGCGAGGAGATGCGCGCCGCTCTTGGCCCCGACGTTATCTACAAAGAGTGGGCCGACCACGAGGGGTTTGCCGGCGCGTTTGCCGCAGGATGCTCTGAAATGGGGCTGGGCTCTGACAAAAATGGCAAAAGGAGCGTAATCGCCTTCAACGACGGGGTACGCGCCGTAGACTTGATTGATATGAGGGCCGTCCTCGATTTCGAATGGGCGAACGGGAGCGACGCCCTTGCGCCGTTCCGTATGGTGAAGGACTCGACGGAGTTGGATTATCTCAGGCGGGCCGGCGGCATCGCGGACGAAGTGATGGACGAGCTATCTCGTTTCATCCGAGCCGGCGTCTCCGAAAAGGAGGTGCAGGACGAAATAGCGCGTCTCTGCGCCGAACGCGGCGCTCCGAAGCTCTCCTTCAGCCCGATCGCCGCGTCCGGGCCCGGCGGATCTATGCCCCACTACTCCAGAAACGATCGCAGGCTTCGACCCGGGGATTTCCTTGTCGTCGACATGGGATGCAAGTACCGCGGCTACTGCTCCGACATGACGCGGACGTTCTGCATTGGCGAGCCGGACGACGAACAGCGAAAAGTATACGACATCGTCCTCGAGGCGCAGAAGGCGGGCGAAGCCGCCGTCCGCCCAGGCGCAACCGGTCAGGATGTCGACAGGGCCGCGCGGGCCGTCATAAACAGCGCCGGGTACGGGGCCCATTTCATCAACAGGGTCGGCCACGGGGTCGGGATCGCGATACATGAATCGCCGTACATAATCGAGGGCAACGACATCCCGTTACAGCCCGGCAACGTCTTCAGCGTGGAGCCCGGGATTTACTTGGAGGGGAAATTCGGCGTCAGAATCGAAAACTTAGTCGCAGTACGGGATGACGGGACAGCGGAGCCGCTCAACAAGTTCACGCGGGACATGATAATCATCCTCCGGTAAAAGTTTCAGAAAGAGTGCGACAGCCGCCGTCCTTGGCCGTCGGGCTGATTCGTTGGCGCGCATGGGCGGCGGGCCGGGCTCATGCCTGGGGCGCCAAAATCAGAGACCCCGACTCATCGGGGCCTCCGAGAAAGGAACTTGGTACGTGGATATTTGTGCGGATTTATGATGGGATTTCAGGCTCTATCAATAGACCTGCCTGTGGCGTAATTATGTCTTGCCAGCTTCACCGGAACCTCAAAATGTGGCAAATGTTCTCGTTTACTGCGCCATCATATTACGCTTCGTCGGTTTTGCTGTCAACCAGTAATTTAGCCGATAATTTATCAGTATTTTATGAAATTTTCATCGAAGGTCGTTGCGGCGAAGCCTATAAATAAAGTTTAAGAAAGCGGTCGAAGAGCGCCCTTCATACACAATATCCATTCAGGCGTCGTGAAAGTGAATGATTTGGAACATGCGACAGAGCGAGGCGCTTCACATCATCCGCGAACAGGCGCATCGATGCCCTGGAGCTACCTCCTTCAGTTCCGGGGATACCTGTCGGCAGACTTCCGTTGCCGCCGGGCATCTCGTGTGAAAACGGCAGCCTGACGGAGGGTTCGCCGGACTCGGTATATCCCCTTTCAGCACTATTTTTTCGCGCTTCACCCTCGGGTTCGAGACAGGTATGGCCGAAAGGAGCGCCTGCGTGTACGGGTGGCGCGGAGAACCGAAGATGTCGCGCTTGTCGGCAGTCTCAACGAACTTTCCCAGATACATGACACATACGCGATCCGCTATGTGCCGAACGACGTTGAGGTCGTGCGATATGAAAATATACGCCATCCCAAAGCGCGTCTGGAGATCCTTCAACAGATTGATGATCTGGGCCTGTATGGATACGTCGAGGGCCGAGACTGGTTCGTCGCAGATCACTAGTTTTGGGTGAAGCGCTATGGCGCGCGCTATGCCTATCCTCTGGCGCTGGCCGCCAGAAAGCTCGTGGGCGTATCGGGACGCGTACGACGGGTTGAGGCCCACAGTCTCCATTATCTCGCCCACCCGCGACGAGCGTTCCGCCCGGGATGCACATATCCTGTGGATATCGAGCGGCTCGGCTATCACGTCCCCTATGGTCATCCGAGGGTCAAGGGACGCGTACGGATCCTGAAAGATAAACTGCATGTCGCGGCGTTTTTTTTGCAGCGTCTCGCTTCTCAAGCTCGCGAGGTTCTCCCCCTCGAAACGGACGCTGCCGGACGTCGGAACGAGCAGCCGGACAATCGCGCGGCCCAGCGTCGACTTTCCGCATCCGGACTCCCCCACCAACGCGACCGTCTCGCCCACCCGCACGTCGAGGTCGACGCCGTCAAGCGCTCGCACGGCGCCGCCGCTAGAAAACGCGCCTTTCGAGACTCGGAACCATTTTTTCAGATCCTTCACCTCAAGCAGAGGCGCCGAATTCCCCTCCACTATGAACGCCATGTCCTCTATCGGGATTTTCTCCTCAGGCACGTTTCTCCTGAAAATCGCGGAATCCGCGAACTTCGAACTCATGACGCGGACTCCGCAAGCCAACAGTTCACGCCGTGAAAGGAACTGTCGCTGCCCAATGTCTCGAAACGCGGCGGCGACATCAGGCAGGCCTCCGATGCTCTGGAACAGCGCGGCCTGAAAGCGCAGCCCTCGGGCAGACAGGCGAGGTTCGGAACCATGCCTGGGATCACATCGAGCGTCCCGCTGTCCCTGTCTATGCGCGGCACGGCGTTCAAAAGTCCCTCCGTGTACGGGTGAAGCGGGTTCGTAAGAACATTCATCTTCGTCCCCTCCTCTACGATCTTTCCCGCGTACATGACTATCACCCTGTCGGCCATCTCCGAAATGAGGCCAAGATCGTGTGTTATCATCAAAACCGCCGCGCCGGTTCTGCTCTTTTGCTCCTCTATCAGCGATATTATCTGCGCCTGGATCGTCACGTCGAGCGCTGTAGTCGGCTCATCGCAGATGAGTACGTCGGGAGTACAACACAACGCCATCGCTATCATCACACGCTGCCGCATCCCCCCGGATAACTGATGCGGATACTCCTTCGCCCGCTTTTCCGGCGCGGGAAAGTTCACCATCGCCAGCATCTCTCTCGTCCTCGCCATCGCCTCGCGCTTCCCGAGGCCCTCGTGAAGCCTCAGCGCCTCGGAAATCTGCGCGCCTACTGTCAAGACCGGGTTGAGCGACGTCATAGGCTCCTGAAAAATCATCGCGATCTTGTTGCCGCGAATCCGGCGCATCTCCCCGAGCGGAAGCTCGAGCAAGTCCCTGCCGCCGTAAAGTATCTCGCCGCCCTCGACGCGCCCCGGTTCGCCGACGAGGCGTATTATCGAAAGCGCGGTTACGCTCTTGCCGCAGCCGGACTCTCCCACTATCCCGAGCGTCTCGCCTCTCCCTACGTCGAAGCTGACGCCGTCGACTGCCCGCGCCTTGCCATTCCTTGACGGAAAGCTCGTCTGCAGGTTTTTCACCGAAAGAACGACCGTTCCCGAATCACCCAAGACGAGTCTCGCTATCTGCGCAGACGCGGGTCGAGAGCGTCGCGCAGCCCATCGCCGAAAATATTGAACGCGAGCACGGTTATGACGATAGCGAGCCCCGGTGCGACGCTGTAGTACGGGTAGAAGCTGACGTATTGCTGCGCTGTGCTTATCATCTGGCCCCAGCTCGCCATCGGCGGCTGTACGCCTAGCCCGATGTAGCTGAGCGAGGCCTCCGTGAGTATCGCGCCAGGGATGCCGAGAGTGACGAGGACTATGATCGTCGAGAAGCAGTTAGGCAGAAGGTGGCGGATTATCACTCGGGCGTTCGAACCGCCGCAGACGCGGCACGCCTGAGCGTACTCCATCTCGCGCAGCAGCATGACTTGCCCGCGAACAAGCCTGGCGTAGTGCGTCCACGACAAAAGCCCGAGCGCGATAAAAACATTTATCACCCCAGGCCCGAGTACGAACATTATAGCTATGGCGAACAAAAGCTCTGGGAATGCGGCGAATATCTCCATCGTACGCGAGATCAGCGTGTCGGCGAAACCGCCGTAAAAGCCAGCGATCGCGCCCAGCAGAACACCAATGCTACAGGCTATCAACTGTGAGACGAGGCCGACGCTGAGGGATATTCTCGCGCCGTAAATAATTCTGGACAGGATGTCGCGCCCGAGCTCGTCCGTCCCGAGAAGATGCTTCGCGCCCGGCCCATGAAGGCTGTCCGCCAGAGTCTGCTTCATTGGGTCGTAAGGCGATATGAACGGCGCGAACAGTGCCAGCGCCGCCAAGATCGCAAGAACGACAGCGGCGAGGATAACGAGACGATTCGCGCACAGCCGCAAAACGCTGTCCGCGAAAAAACCGCGGCTCTCCACCGCCAAGCCATCCGGGCCAAAGAGACCCGCGCTGTCTTTATCTACGGGCGCCATCGTCTCAGTCCGACTTCGCATAGCGTATTCGGGGATCGATAAACGCGTAAGATATGTCTACGGCAAGGTTCGAGAGGACAAAAACCACGGCCACATAAAGCACGGTTCCCTGAAGCATCGGCAGGTCTCGCATAAGTATGCTGTCAACCATCAGCTTGCCTATCCCTGGAATCGCGAATACCCACTCGGTGAGCATCGAGCCGGTCAACAGGTCGCCAAGCTCCGTTCCGGCGAGCGTTATTATCGGGATGAGGGCGTTTTTGAGCGCGTGCTTCAGGATTACGGCGTTCTCCGCAAGGCCCTTCGCCCGCGCGGTTCTGATATAATCCTGACTTATGACTTCGAGCATGCTCGTTCGCGTGACGCGCGAAATAGAGGCCATGTGGCGAAGCCCAAGCGCGGCGGCCGGCAGCACGAAACTGCCGGCCGACCGGATGCCGCTGATGGGAAACCAGCCGAGCCGGAGCCCGAAGACCATCTGTAAAATGATGGCGACCCAGAAGACCGGCGCCGAAATGCCGAGCACCGCAACGCCCCTGACGGCCGAATCTAGCGCACGCCCCCTCTGGAGCGCGGACAGGACTCCTATGGATATCCCGAGAACAAGCGCTATTGCGTAAGCGGACGACGCCAGCCGTAGCGTAACCCCAAACCGCCTCGACAGCGCGGTCATCACCGGCTCCCTTGTGAAGTAGGAGCGCCCGAGATCCAGCTTTAGCGCGTTTTTGACAAAATCCAGGTATTGCGTGATCTTTGGTTTGTCGAGGCCCATCTCGTGCCGTATTCGTTCAACGGCCTGCGGCGTCGCGCGTTTTTCGAGCATGAGGCGAACCGGGTCGCCCGGCAGAACGTTCATCAGTATAAATGTCACTAGCGAGGCGCCCCACAGGACAAATATCGTCTGGAGCAGACGCTTCAGGATATAAACAATCATGCCGCCAAACTGTCCCCCGACGTGAGAAATAACGCAATCAATTTATCTAGTCATCCTTATTTTTTCTTCCTGGCCGCGAGGTCTATGTCGACTCCGTAGAAGTGGAACACGTCGTTGTAGACCATTTTGAAATTTTTCACATACGGCTTCGCGAGGAAGTATAGCTTCTCGTGAAACAGGGGGATGGCCGCGTAGTCGACCCTCGTTGCCATATTGTCGGCCTTTTTGTAAAGCTCCGCCCTCTTCTCCGCGTCGGCTGTCGCGCGCGCGTCGTCGAGCAGCTTATCGAACTCGGCGCTTCTGTAGTTGCTCGTCAACTGCTCGGCGTTTACGGAGTAAAGCATGGAGTATAAAAACCCGTCAGGGTCGGGGAAGTCGGCATACCAGTCAAAAACCTCAAATGGCACGGCGCCGTTGCTTCTCATGTCGCTCATCGTCGCCGGGTCGACCTGTATGACGCGGATGTTTATCCCGGCCTCCGCGAGCTGGTTTTGGACGGCAAGCAGGATGCGCCCGGTCATCTCGTTCATCGCCGTGTTGCGGATATAGCTCTCGACCTCGATGCCATTTGGATAGCCGGCGTCCGCCAGCAGCTTCCTGGCCCGCTCGACGTCGCGCTTGTACGGAGCGACTTTGTCGTCATAACCAACCATCCCTTTTGGCAGGAATGACCGGGCCTCTATCGCCGTTCCTTTCATCAGGTCATCGGCGAGAGCACGCCTGTCGATAGCGAGACTGACTGCTTCGCGCACCCTGACGTCGCCCAGGAACTCGCTTTTCACGTTCGGATCCACGAATATAATTCCTATAGGAGCGTAGCTGCCTATCTCGGGCGCAAGGCGGCTCTTCGAGTACTCGGGGTACAGCATGGCGTCGAGCGTCATGATGTCTATATTGCCGCTCTCGTACTCCATGCGCCTCGTGTTCGGATCCTCGATGAAAATAAACTCTATGCCGTCGAGGGGCTGTTTGTCGCCGTGATAATCCTCAAAGCGTTCAGTGACGACGCCGTTGTCGAGATCCATTTTCGTCACCTTGAACGGCCCTGTGCCGATGTATGTCACAAGCCCCCAATCTTTTCCGGCGGCCTCGCAAGCTTTCCGCGAGTATATCCCAGCGTACGACGTCGCGATCGCATTTAAAAACGGCGAGTACGGGAAGTCGAGCGTTATCTCGAACGTGAGGTCGTCTATTACCTTGAAGCCCTTCAGATCCTCGGAGTTGCCCTCGAGCATATCCTGAGCGCCGACGATCATGTCGCATATATACGTCGCCACGGCCTCCGTGGAGGGTTTGAACATACGCTCGAACGTGTACTGCACGTCGGACGCTTTTAGCGTCGTGCCGTCGTGGAACTTTATACCTGGTTTGAGCTTGAAGCGATATGTCCGTCCGTCCTTCGACGGCTTCGGCGTCTCGTCCAGGAGAACCGGAATCAACCTGTTCTCCTCATCGATCCGCAGGAGCGGCTCCACGATGGCGTCGGATATGTCCATCACGCGGCTGTAAGTGTTCAACTGCATGTCGAGCGTCGATTTCTGGTTCACCGCGCCGTAGCGCAGGATTTTTTTGTCCGCCTCCGCCGCGAAAAGCGGCAAAGAGAGGCAAAGACAGAGGGCTGCCGCGAGCGAAATTCTACATATCAGGTTTTTATTCATTTTTTCCATATTAAGTCACTCCTCCTATTTCTCGATTGATTATATTTTCCCGCTCATGAGGAAAGCGAAATAAGCGCCAGAGTCCAGCGCATCATATCCGTCATGCCGCTGCCGGTTATGCGCAGGGTTCGTCCGTCAATTCTCTCGGAACCTGGCGCTACAGCGGCGTTGTCACACTGAGCCGCGCTGCGGAACGTGAGGCGGAGGTCGAACGAACCGTCGCCGATGTCCATAACGGGCGCGCCTCCGGAGCGCGCGCGCTCTGTCGCCTTGGAAGCGGCCTCTTTCAGCAGGGGGCCGCTCTCCTCAGGGAGCAGGCAAGTAGCCGCCTGACAGCCTCGAGCCTCTTTCACCCCCGCGGCCACAAGCCCATCGCCCAAAAGCTCCACAGCCTCGGCGCAGAGCGCGGTGTCGCCGGTCACGAGAGCTACGGGAACGCCGCAAGCCGCGCAAACCGCCGCGTTTAGGCCCGTCTCCCCCACCTCGCGACCGTTCAGGGATATGGAGTATATCGCGTCGCTCATCGTATGGTCGATGATCGCCCTCGGCGTCCCGGCCTTGGCGTGATAACCCACAAAAAACGCCGCGTCATACCCCTGCAGCCCTTCGACCATGCAGAGCGTTTTGGACGCGCCCGAGATAAGGCGCACCCTCGAATCAAAACCTAGCTCGGAGATGTCGAGGTTGATCATGCGCCAGTGGGAGTCGTTTATCAATATCTCGTCCGCGCCTGCGTCGAGCGCGCCTTTGACGACGACCCTGACATCGTGCAGCTGCATTTTGCGTCCAAAGGCGTACTCCGGTTCCCTGTGATCCGTCTGGCGACTATGGACAACGCCAGTCGCGCCCTCCATATCCGCGCTTATGTAAATCTTCATAATATTCGTTCCCCTTTTTTATGAGCCGGCGGCCCGCATAAGCCGGTTGCGAACCGCGCCGCCAATGTTACGCCCGTCCGGGAGCTCCGCTATTATTATCTCCCCGCCGCAGGACTCGAACTCGCGCAGTTTCGTAAAAAGCTCCCTCGCGTATTCGTCGACCGAGCTGAATATTGCCTTGCGGTGCGACGTATCCAGGTCGCTCGGGGGCTCCCTGAGCCCCATATAACACCACCTGACGCCGAGCACCCTCACGAACGAATCGCGCTCCTCTCCATCCCAAAGAAACAGGGGAATATCGGGTGCGTAATGCCTGTGTCTCGTGCCAGGCGACCTGTGCGCGATATCGCCCTCGTCACCTTCGAACAGGTCGACGACCTTCCCGAGCATCTCTTCAGTCACTCCGCCAGGCCTCAGGATCGCTACAGAACCGCGCGTCGCGTCGACGACTGTCGACTCCACCCCGATTTTTGTCGGGCCGCCGTCGAGTATCAGGTCGACCGCGTCCCCGAGGTCGTCGGCGACGGCCTGTGCCGTCGTTGGGCTTGGACGCCCGCTTCTGTTCGCCGACGGGGCCGCAATTGGGAAACCGGTCGACTCTATCAGGGATATCGCGACAGGGTGAAGCGGCGCCCGCAACGCCACTGTGCCGAGGTTTGCTCTCGTCACAGATGGAACCTGGCAGTCTGTGTCCGCCGAGGCGGTCGAAAACATCACTATCGTGAGCGGACCTGGCCAGAAGGCGTGCATCATGGCCTCCGCGCTTTCGTTTACCTCAGCGTATTTCATGGCGTCTCGTATGCCTGAGACGTGAAGGATCAGCGGGTTGTCCTGCGGACGCCCCTTCGCCTTGAAAATTTTTCCCACAGCCCCGCCGTCGAGAGCGTTCGCCCCCAGCCCATATACAGTCTCTGTCGGAAACGCGACGAGCCCGCCGGATTTTATTATCTCCGCGGCACTCGCAATCCACTCCCGTGTCGCCGGGACTATTTTCGTTTCGCTCGTTTCATAAATCATTGCCCACGTCCTCCGCAAACCAGCTGCGCAAAAAACCGTTGTAAAAGTCAGGATAACTTCCGTTTATTATCGCCCTTCGCGCCTCTTTCATCAACCCCACGAGAAAATGAAGGTTGTGCCAGGTGCAAAGGCGAGCCGCGAGTATCTCTCCGCATTTATAAAGGTGCCTTACGTAAGCCCTCGTGAAGTTGGAGCAGGCATAACAGCCGCACTTTTCGTCGATCGGCCTGAAGTCCCGCGCGTATGCCGCGTTTTTTATATTTATCCTGCCGACGTGGGTGAGCAGGTTGCCATTGCGCCCGTTGCGGGTCGGCAGGACGCAGTCGAACATATCGACGCCGCGAGCGACCCCCTCTACGAGGTTGTCCGGCATCCCGACGCCCATGAGATATCTCGGCCGGTTCTTCGGAAGCGCAGGGCCCAGGACGTCGAGGATTCGATACATCTCCTCGCGAGGTTCGCCCACAGATAGCCCGCCGATCGCGTAGCCAGGGAAGTCGATGTCGACGAGGCTGCTGGCGCAAAGGAGCCTCTGATCCTCAAAAAGCCCCCCCTGCACTATGCCAAAAAGCGCCTGGTCGTCCCGCTTGTGAAAATTTTTACACCGCTCTGCCCATCTTAAGGTGCGCCCGACCGCCTCGCGCGACGTATCCTCCGTCGTCGGCAGTTTCACGCACTCGTCGAAACACATGGCTATATCACTGCCCAGCTTTTGCTGGACGTCGATCGAAAGCTCCGGCGTCATGAAGTGAGCGCTCCCGTCGATGTGCGAGCGAAACTCGACGCCGTCCTCCGTTATTTTACGAAGCTGCGATAACGAAAATACCTGAAATCCGCCGCTGTCGGTGAGTATTCCTCCGTTCCAGTTCATGAAGCCGTGAAGCCCGCCCGCTTCGGCGATTACGGCCGCGCCGGGCCGAAGGTAAAGGTGGTATGTGTTGCCGAGGACGATAGAAGCGCCTATCTCCTCCAGTTCTCGCGGCGACATGGCCTTCACGGTCGCCTGAGTGCCGACAGGCATAAAAAGAGGAGTTTCGACCGTGCCGTGCCGAGTGACAAACTCCCCCGCCCTCGCCCCGGTCACGGGACACGCCGCGATTATCTTGAACTCGAACATGATTTATTATATCATCCGCGCCGAACGCCGCATCACAGCGCCATTTTGTATATCGCGAGCGCGTCCTGCCAGTACAGTTTTTTCAGACCGCCTATCGGTTTTTCCTTGCCTGATGACTCGCCGGTCGCGCCTTTCGCCATGCGCTCCAGATTCTCCTCGCCTATACCGAGATCCCGGAGCGTGACGGGGAGGTTCATCCCCCTGAAAAGCGCGCTCAATCTGTCGATTCCCGCCAGGGCGACGGCCTCCGGGTCGCGGAAGCTCGCGTCCACGCCCATGACCTTTACGGCAAACTGCGCGAACATGTTGACGTTGTCCTTGTAAACGTATTTCATCCAGAAGGGCGTGAGTACGGCGAGCCCGGCGCCGTGCGCGATGTCGTACAGTGCGGACAGTTGGTGTTGTATGCGGTGCGACGCCCAGTCCTGCTCACGCCCGACACCTAAAATGTCGTTATGAGCGATGGTCGCGGAAAAACCTATCTCTGCCCACGCGTCGTAGTCGCGCGGGTTTTCGACAAGCGCCGGCCCATTTTTTATTATCGTCCTGAGCGTAGCCTCGCAGAGAGAGTCCGTCAGGTCGACGTGAAGCGTGTTCGTGAAATAACGCTCGAAAATATGGCTCATCATGTCCGCTATGCCGTTCGCAATCTGGTTTTTCGGGAGCGTGAAAAAAAGCTCCGGGTTTATCACGCTGAGTTTCGGACGGATAAGAGGACTATGGTAGCCGATCTTGAGCTCTTTTTTCTCGTTCGTGATGACAGAGACCTCGCTCGACTCGCTGCCGGCAGCCGGTATCGTCAATATGACCACGACCGGCAGGGCGCGTTCAACACTGGCCTTGCTCTCATAGATGTCCCATAGGTCGCCGTCGAGGCAGACGCCAAGCGCGATTGCCTTCGACGAGTCGATCGCGCTTCCGCCGCCAACGGCGAGAACGGCGTCCACGTTCTCCCTCCGAGAAAGCGCAACGCCCTCCAGGACGAGCGATAGTTTTGGGTTGGGCGCTACCCCGCCAAGCTCGACGAATTCAATCCCGCTCGCCTCGAGCGACGCTACCACTGCGTCGTAGACGCCGCTTTTTTTTACGCTGCCGCCGCCGTAGTGCAGCAGAACTTTTTTCGCGATCGGCTTCAAAAGCTCGCCTATCTCCCTGTGAGTGCCCCGGCCATAAATGATGCGCGTCGGCGCGAAAAACTCGAAGTTGTTCATGCATTCTCCCCCAGTCAAATTCGCGCGGATAACCGCGCTCGTTTCTATAATAAAGATATTATATTATCGAGTCCTTCACCACCTCGGCGAATTTGTCGGCCGTCTTCGAGAAGACGTCGGTCAGTATGGGGTCGAAGTGAGCCCCACTGCCAGCCTCTATGATCGCACGCGCCTCGTCGATGCTCATTGGTCGTTTGTATGGGCGCGTCGATACCAGCGCGTCGTAAACGTCCGCGATCGCCATGAGGCGCCCCTCGAGCGGGATGTCGCGCCCCCGGAGCCCTGCTGGATATCCGCTGCCGTCCCATTTTTCATGGTGGCCCCCGGCGATGAGCCGCGCGTGCCTCAAAAAAGAGTGCTCCTCAGCGTTTTGTTCGATTTTCCTTATTGCCTTGACGCCAATCACCACGTGCGTCTTCATTATCTCGAACTCCTCGGGCGTGAGCTTCCCGGGCTTGTTCAATATCAAGTCGCTGATCGCTATTTTCCCAACGTCGTGGAGCTGTGCCGAGGGAAGCAGGTAGTTCATTTCCCAGTTTGCCCTCTCATCGGCGTAGATGTCCCCGGCGAGAATCTCGTCTAGCAAAATCTTCAGGTACCTCTGCGTCCGCGCTATATGCCCTCCCGTGACGTCGTCGCGAAACTCGACAAGATCCGCCACCGTGCTCAAAACGGCGTTTTGCAGATTCAGCACCTGTGCCGTCTTCAGGTTCACCATCTCCTCGAGGTTGTTGTTGAACTCCTTCAGCTGCTTTTTCTGCAGCTCGGTAAAAAGATGGTTTTCTATCCGTTTGAGCAGGAGCGGGGCTGAAAAAGGCTTCGCGACGTAGTCTATGGCGCCGAGGCTCAGACCCTCCAGCTCGCTGCCCTCATCTATCTTCGAGGTCAGAAATATGACTGGAATCTCCGCCAATGCCGGGTTGGCCTTCAATTTTTTTATGGCCTCGTATCCATCCATCTCAGGCATCTCTATATCGAGGAGGATCATGTCGGGCGTGACGTTCTCTATCAAATCGAACATGATCTCAGCCGAGGGAATCGGGTAAACTTTATAATTCTCCTTCAGGATTTCCTTCCCCATCGTGAGGTTAGTGGCGTTGTCGTCCACGAGCAAAATCGTCCTGCGCGCTTTGTCCATCTCTCTTAAAACCTCCTCGGATAAGCCCGGAATAGCCGAACCGCACGGCTCTTGCCAGAGCCTTGGGCGAGCGCTTATGCCCGCGCCGTTTCAGGATTGCGCCCGAGATTTTTTTCTGCTCTCGAGACGTTCCTTGATCCCCTTGAAGCCCATGAGGCTCACCTGATTTCTCAGCCAAACTACAAGCTCGAAGCCGGATTCGTAATCGAAGCTCTCCAACTCCTCCATTGCCCTATCCACGCCGTCGATGTCGAATCCGGCGCAGGCCTCCATCAGGGAGTCCAGCGCCGCCTCATCCGGCGCAGGCCTCATCGGTCTTTCCGTCTCGGCGTCAACGCTTTGCAGTATGGCGGAGAGCTCGCCGATCAACTTTTCAGTCTCAGCAATGAAAATACCGTTGTTCGCCTCGACGAACGCGAAATCGCCGTCCTTCGCCGCGAACTCGAGCGACTCGGCCCTCAGGCCCATCATCTCAGCCCCGATGCCTCGGCTGCTGCCCTTTATGCCGTGAACTACCACGGCGTAAGCGGCCAAGCCATCCTCCCGGCAGTCCCGAATCTCGTCGATCAGGGAAGGCGTGTTGCGCACGTATGACTTCAACACGTCATAATAAACGTCCTCGTCGCCGCCGAAACGCCTCAGTCCAATCTCTAAATCGACTCCGTTAACCCTCCTCTCTCGGAGCTTCCTCCTGTCCGGCTTCCCCGCCAGTCCTCCGTTGGCGGAGTCCTCCCCTGCCGGGGCTTCCGCAGGGGCCATCTCCATCTCCATGTCGCGCACCCAGCGGTTTATGACGGCATCCATTCTCATGATGTCGATAGGCTTCGTAAGGAAGTCCTGGAAGCCACTCTTGAGGAACATCTCCTTGTTGCCGACGACCGCGTTGGCCGTGAGCGCGATTATGGGGACAGTCCTGGCGTACTCCGTGCCTATATCCTCCCGAATCAGACGCAGGGCCTCGATCCCATCCATACCGGGCATCATATGATCCATGAATATCGCGCTGTACTTCGTCCCGGCCCTCACGAGCTCGATGGCGGCGGCCCCGCTCGTAGCGCAGTCGATCTGCATACCATATGGCTTCAGCATCCCCCTCGCGACGTCAAGATTTGTCGCGATGTCGTCGACCACGAGCACATTCGCGTACGGTATCTGGACGCGCACGAGCCGCGCGTTTCGGTCGCGCTTGTTGTCGGAGTAGTGAAAGCGCTTGAGATTCTCCACGACATCCTCGCCTATAGGGGTATCACCGGCGGCGCCCTGTCTGAGGCGCGCTGTAAAGACGCTGCCCCTGCCGTACTCGCTCTCGACCGTGATGGCGCCGTCCATCATATCCACGAGCCTTTTCGTGATGGCGAGGCCGAGCCCAGTGCCCTCGATTTTACGGTTGCTTTTCGAGTCGAGCTGGCTGTAGTCGACGAACAGCTTCTCCATGTCCTCCCGGTGTATGCCAATGCCGGTGTCGCTGACACTAAAGGTGATCCAGACGCTTTCCCCTTCTCGCTCGAACGAGATGCCAAGATCGATTTTGCCCTCCTTCGTGTATTTAAAAGCGTTGGAGAGGAGGTTGTTCAGAATCTGCTTGATCCTCACCTCATCCCCTAAGAGGCTGCCCGGCAGAGCCGGGTCGATCGACAGGCTGAACGTAATGGGTTTTGAGCCAATGCGGATTATATTGAGCGTGACAGCGTCGTTGATGAGGCTCGGCGTGTCGTACTCGGCCGGAATCAGATCGAACCTTCCCGCCTCGATTTTTGAGATGTCGAGAATGTCGTTGATGAGACTAAGCAGAGTCATGCCTGAGTTGTAGACCTTCTCCATGTTCTCTCTGGCCTCGCCGCGCACGTCGTCCGAGTCGAGGGTCAGCTCTGAGAGGCCGATGATGGCGTTGAGGGGCGTGCGCATCTCGTGGCTTATGTTGGCGAGGAAGAGGCTCTTCGATATGTTGGCGACCTCGGACTGCGCCGCCTTCTTTTTGTAGAGCGAAAAACCGATGTAACCGCTCGATATGGCGACGGTCATGGAGACGATCAGCAAAAGAGAGAGCGTGTTTATGCGCCTCTTCATCAGCAGGACATGCTCGTCCGTGATGTCGACCCCCACTATCGCAATGACGTTCCCCTCCGAATCGAACACCGGCGCGAACGCCGAGAGGAGCCCTGTATAACCGACGGAGTAATTCCCCAGCCCAGCGGTGGACGCCGTGCCGCTCTGCGCTAATTTCGGGCTCTCCTCATAAGGTATCGGCGGAGTTTCGAGGTCAACCGCGTCCTCGGTCGTGTCGTTGTCGACGATGAACTGCATCTCGTCGTTGCCGGCGTCTCGCAAATAATAGACGAAGAGTATGTCCGCTTCCTCGCCAAAGGCAATCAGCCGTTCCTTGATCTCGGCGTAAATCGGCTTTTGCATGTCCTCCGGCGTGACGAGCTGTTCCAGCTCGTCCGCTGAAATCAACTGAGCCGCGTAGCGGCTGATGGAGAGCAGGCGCGATTCGATATTCGACTTCAGGAAGTCCGATGTGGAGTTCATCATGAGACTGGCGTATACTGATATGATAAGCACGGTTATGGCAGAGACGAAAAATGAAAGTATGACCAAATGATTGCTGAGATTTTTTTTCATGAAAAACCCCACCTCGCACTATCGACGCCAATGTAAGAATATTGTAACAGACATCCCTAAAAATAAAAGACCGTTTTTGTTACTAAAGTCAGATACCCGCAAGCGATTAGGAGAAGAGCGCGGGGGCGCTTTTTTCTCTGGCGCCACCGCGATATAATTCGTAATTCCAGAAGGTGACGTAGTGTGACGTGAAGAAACGCGGAACGCCGATTTACTCTCGATTGCTCGAATCGTTAATTCCCATCGTAAGGCACCCAATCTGCCGCAGCATTTACGGATACTCCAACGCCATGACACTTCTCGCAAAGGCCGTTCAGATAATCATGGCCGATTTCGAGGCTATTCAAGGGCCTGCCGCAATAAGCACAGGTGCGTTCAACATCCTTAATGATGTCGGACATAGTATGCCACCTCCTCTATAATCTCGAGTAACTCCTGCTGCTCTGCCGTCACGGTCTGCGTCGACATACGAATCCCTCCTGTTCTCATGAACCTCGTCCATCAATATTTACCGACTTTGGGAAATTCGTCAAGCCATAAAATAGCGCGCACATTTCCGGCAAACTTTATTGATTAATGCTATAATTTTTTATGCAGACCCTTGGAAAGGGGGTATCAAATCTTGTTTTTACAACGTGATAATATTTCGTCGAATCGTGACGTTATTTCTCTTTTTTCCGGCGCTATGGGGCTTGATATTGGCTTATCTCAGGCGGGTTTATTAGTGAAAGTGGGACAGGATATAGATAATTCTTGTGTTACGACAATGAGAGCTAATAACCATCAGGTTTTAGAGGGTGACATTAGGAAATTACAGCCTCAGCAGTTATTAGAAGCGGCAAATTTGTCACAAGGAGAGCCGTTTTTAGTGTGCGGTGGTCCACCGTGCCAGCCGTTTTCGACGGCTGGCAAGAGGAAGGGTATCGCCGACCCCTGCGGCAGTTTGTTTATGGATTTTATACGAATGATAGATTACATGCGGCCCCGTTTTTTTATCATGGAAAATGTAAAAGGTCTTATGTCATCGGCGGTTTCTTCTAAAAATTCAGAGTCGAAGGTAAACGGCTCTGCTCTTGATATTGTCTTAAAGGGTGATCGTTGTACTTACAATTTTTGCCTGCTGGAACCCCCGTGGGCAACGCACCACGAAAAAGGCCTCACGCTGAATCGCGGTGAGACCTTGGCTTTACCTGGCGGTCCCAACGGGGTTTGAACCCGTGTCGCCGCCTTGAAAGGGCGGTGTCCTAGACCACTGGACGATGGGACCGCTGAAGGGATTTAGAAGGATGTTTGGTGAGCCGTCCGGGGGTTGAACCCGGGACACCCGGATTAAAAATCCGGTGCTCTACCGACTGAGCTAACGGCTCAAACATCACAAGCGATTATTCTACGCCAAACAGGATATAAGTCAATAGTTATGCCGCCGATTGCATTCGCCGATTTTTCGCGTTTAGGACGTAAGCAGGATGTTCGTCCGGCACTCACATTTGAAGCTTTCTCCGTCCGGCAATCACGCTACGCAGGTGTTCCTCGCCGACATGGGTCAATTTCCAGAACGTCCCGCGAGCTTGCTTTTGGAATACGGTGTGGGGCGGCTGGGACGGGCCTATGAAACCCATGGACGAGAGCCGCGACATGATAAGGGCGAAGCTCTCCGGAGATATCTCGGGATTCAGCATAAGCCTATAGCTGAGGGCTTTCGAAAAATCCGGGTCTCTCTCTCTGCACAGCTCCAACAGCACGCTTGCCACAAACGGCTCGTCCTGAGACTTCCTTGTGTTCTGCGCAATCGTCATGAAGACGTCGTCCCAGAAAATCCGCACCGTCGCGACATCTTTCCTTCCTATTCCGTCGACCATGAAACTTATCTCGCAATAGTCGCTGCCCCTCCACTCGGCAACTTCATACCGCTCGCCAGTTTCTTCGTCAGAGCCGTCCCTCTCTTCGTCTTCGTCTTCGTCTTCGTCTTCGTCTTCGTCTTCGTATTCGTATTCGGCGTCGTCATCCTTCTTGCGGTTTGCGATCGAGTCAAGAACATCCGTCAGCGAAGAGACGACTTTAGGTCCTCTTTTTATCCCAACTCCAAGGGCGGCGGCCGCGTCACGACACATGCCCATAATGCGGATCGCGGCGTCCTTGTCCTCGACGTCTACGCAAGGGAAAGCGCTGAGCGGCCCCGGAAGATCACGAAAGTCAGAACCGTCGAGACAGATTAAAAAAATGCCATTTGCGAGTATCCACGCCGCGCCTAGCTCGAAAAGGACGCTGCCGGACGAGACTCCATCCTGCGTCACTATGGCGAAGACGATGCTGCTCTCGGAGATTTCCTCCTTCAACCGCCCATAAGGCAACTCGTTGTCCGTCTGCTCCGGATCATGAATGCATGTGCAAAATATTTTTTTCGGCGCAACATCGATACATTCCGCAAAAAAATTTTTGAGAGCTGCCGCCAGAGGCGCGTCTCTCTCGGCATGGCTGATGAATATCATGCGCGTCGTCCTTTCACTCCGGGATATCCGGGTGCGCCCCATGAATGCGAGAGCGCCTGTCAGATTGTTATGGTAATCGAAGTTCCTTTCCCCGTGCTTGAGACGAGCCCAAACTTACCCCCGAGCAGCTCCGCACGCTGCCTCATTCCGTTCAGACCCCTTTTCCCCTCGAGACGAAGCGCCTCCATCCTCCCGACAAGGTCAAAAAGGTCAAAACCTCTGCCGTTGTCGCTCACCTGAAATATCACGCCATCCCCGTCTTCACGCCGGAGCAGTTCCATTTCCACCTCTGTCGCACCGCCGTGACGGACGGCGTTCGAGACAGCCTCCTGAAAAACCCTGAAGAACGCCAGCGTCTGCTCCAGAGGAATGTCTATAGACTGGTCGATGTTCAGGTTTATCTCAATGGAGTACAGCCGCTCAAAACGGCTCGCCGACTCCTCCATGCACGAGACGATGCCCAGCGACACCCAGGGAGGCACGAGCGAGTCGCAGACGTCGCGGAGATCCTTCACGAGATCCTGTGCCACGCTCTCTGCCGTGACGAGTTGCCGACGCGTTTCGTCCTCCATGTCGCCTGCCCCTAAATTAGCCATCTGTATCCTCTGTATCAGAGCGGAGGCAACTTGTATGGGGCCGTCGTGAATATCCTGCGCGATTCTTCCGCGCTCATGCTCTTGGGCCTTCATGATGTCGCGCATATATCGTTTCTCCAGCTCCCCCTTCTCTATCATCCTCAAGGCAAGGTCGAATATTGCCTTTTTAAGCGAGGATATCTCCTCCACCTGCATCGCGGTCCTGGCTTTGCCCTCGTCAGGCGGCGACTGTCTGCCCCATTCTAGTGTCTCCACCTGCGCCGAAAGAGCCTGAAGAGGAATAATGACTGACCGTCGCAGAAGCAGCAGTCCGAGGAGGCACATTATCATCGAGAGCGTTCCCGCCGTAGCGAGTCTGATGAGGTTGAAGTCGTTGCGCCCCATCCAGCTCAGCATCGTAACTGCAGCGACCGCGTAGACACTCGGATCCTTTGTCGGCGTGACATGCGCGACGTAGGTTATATCCTCCTTGCCCACCCTGAACTTGCTTATGATGCCGCCTCCCCGCGAAAACCTGTTCCCTGACGCAACAAGCGGGGCGCGAGGGAAAATATTGAGAAGTATGGCCGCGTTCTGGGAGCAGGATATGAGCCGCCCGCTCCCGCTCACATAGGCGACAAGACCAGGGATGAGCTTCTCGCGCATCGTCCTGGCGTTCAGGCTCAGCGGCCCAGGCGGCGCCTCCGGAGTGTTCCTGACGGACACAAGTGTATCGTAGCCGTTGTCGGCAACGAGCGACAAAAAGGAGGTTATCCGCTCGGCGTTGCCCTCGTTCCACCTGTCGGCTGCGAAGTTGGAGAGATTCCTGACGTAAGCGCCAGATATGCTGGTCATTGCGTTTTTTTGCGATATTATCGCCCTCGTCGACTCGACGAGGGTTATTACGACCGGCAGAAGGATGCAGATGAACAATATAGTCAAAAGCTTTCTGCGAATCACTGGGCCGGCGCCTCGTCGAGAGACGTGCCTTCAAGAAGCTCATCTATAGTGATAATGCCGTGCTTCAGCGCCACGAGCAGCGCTTCGCCCTTGCCCCTGCACCCGAACTTCGAGTAAACGGACGTCAGATGCGCCTGAACCGTCCTCTCCGTTATGCATAGTTTGGCCGCTATCTCCTTGATGGAGAAGCCCTTCGACGTTACGAGGAGCACCTCTCTCTCGCGAACGGAGAGAGACTCCGGAACCACTCCCCTGTCGCCGAGTATTCCCGCTACCTGCGAATCGAGGTAAAACCCGCCGCTCATGACCTGTTTTATTGCGACCTCCAGCTCTCGAACGGCCGTCGTCTTCAGTACGAAACCCATCGCCCCTGCGCGCAGCGACGCCATCACGTAGGGCTGGGCGTTGAAGGATGTGAGCATTATCGGCCTTGTCGCGAATCCGAGATCCTTTATCCTCTGGGCTACAGCTATACCATTCTCGCCTGGCATCTGGATGTCGAGCAGAGCGATATCCGGACGCTGCGCCTCTATAACGGCCCACGCCGAGATCCCGTCCTCCACCTCGGCGGCTAGCGTGAAATTCGCGTTCTTTTTTATCCACTCTGCGAGTCCAGATCTCGTGAGCGGGTGGTCGTCCGCTATAACGATGCTGATCGTCATCTCAAAGCCCCTCCGCGAGCTAAAAAGGCGGGAGCGCGCGTCCGGCGCCCCTCGGTCACGTCACGCCGCAGCCCTCGATCTCCCCGTCCGCGGCAAGCAATATAATAACCCCTCCGGACTTTTTAAACAGCGGCAATTTTCTGGACAAAAAGAGCATGATTTATCGTTGGACAGATTCGCCCCTGCCGGGCAAATCACAGCGTTTCAATATCTCGAGAATCTCCCGCGACCTGTTCATGGTATAAATATGCACGCCCCTCGTCCCGGCGCTCCACAGTCCGTTTATCTGCTCTACCGCATAGTCGATCCCGGCCTCTCTCATCGAGTCGTCGTCATCCATGTACTTATCGAGAAGGCTGGATAATTTTTCAGGCGCCCGGCACCCCGATATCTCGATGACGCGCGTTATCTGCGACGCCCTAAAAACCGGCATTATCCCGGCTATAACCGGCGTGTCCAGGACGCCGGCCACCCTTTCAGCGAAACGAAAGAACGCGTCGTTGTCGAAAAACAACTGTGTGATGAAAAAAGATACGCCAGATTCTACCTTCTCCTTCATGAACCTGATATCCATCTCAGTGGAGACGCTATGCTGATGACCCTCTGGATAGGCGGCCCCGCCTATGCAAAACGCTCCAAACTCGGATACGTGCGCCGACAGTTCGCTCGCGCGCCTGTAATCCCTCCAGCAGGTCTCCTCTGAGACATCCTTCGGGACGTCCCCGCGTAGAGCAAGGATGTTCTCGACACCCAGATCCCTGAGCAAGCCAAGCAGACGCGAGGCGTCCTCCCTCGTGTAACCGGCCGCCGTGATGTGCGACAGAGGAACCATTCCATGCGACGTCACTATCTTTGCGATATCGAGCGCGCGCGGCCTGTTGTTTCCGCCAGCGCCAAACGTAACCGAGACAAAATCCGGCGACGACGACGACAGCTCCGCGATTGTCCTTTTTATCCCCGAGAGGTCGTCGTCGGCCTCCGGCTTCGGCGGAAATACCTCGAAGGAGAGCGTTCGCGCGTCTGCTATTTTTTTGTCAATCCTCATCTGCATTCCACCCAATATACAGGGAAACCCTGCTTTAGATTTTTTAATTTTTTTAATAGAGCGGCGGCGCCGACTTGAACGCCTTAACGCCGCCAATTTCGAAGTTGTCTATCGCCTCGCGGAAGCCCTCGCTCCTGAACCAGACGCCGAGGCTTTCTGCGGCAGCTGCCCGCTGAAGTCTGGAAGCGGGGCTTTTCGTGACGCAGAGATAACACTTCCTGTATATCCCTGTGCCAACTATCTTAACAAGCGCCGCGTCCTCACCTTGCGCGTCGGAGTACTGCGCGAACGACCCCTCGCCGACCAACGCGTAAGCTCCCTCGTCACCAGCCTGGAAGAGAGCGGTGACGTCGTTTCGGCTCGACTCTATATAGTTCTTGTTATCGCCAGGGCGCTCGACGCCGGCCGCGCTCCAGAGACGCCGCTCGGACTCCCAAACCCACGCGTTATACATGAGGTTCACGAAATGAAGTTCCTCTGAAAAAATTTTTCCCATTATGCCCTCGGCGTTCAAACCGGATACGTCGCCTGAGGGACCGACCAAAATCAACTCCTCGCTGAAAATGGGGAATGCGCTCCGCAGCTCGCCCTGCGCGAAAAGCTCGCCGACGACGAGCTCGTCGCTTGTCAGGACGAGGTCGAATGGGATCATAGCTCCCTGTGCTGCCAGCGCGGCCCGTTCTTCCTCTGTCCGAGCCGAAAGAGTTTGCCATGCCGGCGGCGAATCGACCGCATCCTCAATGACAGTGTTAATGCTGACGAGCAACAGTTGAATCGCCGGAGAATTTAAAAACTCGGCGATTCTGACCGGGTCATCCTTGCCAGCCCGGTCGCCGTAAAGCTGAGCCGCCTCGCATCGGAATGAGATGAAAATAAACATAAAAACCAGAATCGCTGACGGAAGATTTTTTCGCATGTCTCCTCACCTCGATAAAATTACGTCTGCTGCCGGGACTCGGAGGCGCACCGGGACGCGGTTTCGCCATCCACATTCTCGTCTTCGTCCTGCATAGCCCTCGCCTTGTTGCGGATCCTCTGAAGGGCGTTGTCGACCCTCTTTCTGTCGCATTGCAGCAAAAGCGCCGCGCTGGAGACGCTTCCGCCCCTAAGGTAGGCGTGAAGCACTATCGCCTCAAACTGGCTCAGGCTCTTCAGGAGGTTAGAGAGCGCTTCGCCTATCTCTATCCTCTCCTGCGAGCCGCCGCCGATTGGCGGCGGCACAGGCGCCCGCTCGTTCAGCGCGTCCGAATCGATCAGGGATTCATGCCAGCTTCGCCGAAGGTACGATATCATTCTGTTGCGCGCGCATGTTCTAACGTAGCCCTCGATGCTTCCTCGCTTCGGGTCGTATGTGTCCAGGGCGTGAAGCGCGGCTATGAAACCCTCCTGAACCAGATCCTCCCTCGTGAAAAGGTCGCCCCCAGACAACTTCCTCGCTTCGCTCATCACGACGGGCAGGAACGATCCCATCTCAGAGGCTATCCTCGCGATGCCGCAATCACGCTCGACCATGACCCGCCCTCAGTTTGGATCAGCCCACCCGGCCGAGTATCAGTTTGCGGCGCTTTACGCTCTCCGAACCGACCGAGTACATCGAATCCAGATACCGCAACGCCGATTCAAGCTTGCTCTCATCGTTGAAGAAGGCCTCGGCTAGAGGTTCACCCCTGTCGACGGCGTCCCCGGTCTTTTTCAGTATCCTGAGAGCCACGGACGGGTCGACGGCGTCCTCTTTTCGCGACCTGCCGCCGCCTAAAGCGCGCACAGCTTCCCCGGCGCTCCGCGCGTCCATCCGCTCCACGCGCCCGGCGCGCGCCGACTCGATCACTTTTTTGCGCGACGCTAGAGGAAGAATCTTTTTCGGCGCGGCGCACACGTCTCCGTCTCCGCCCTGCGCTCTTATCAGCGCCTCGAATTTACTCAGCCCCGCGCCGCAGTCAAGCGCGCCCGTCGCCATCGCGACGGCGGACTCGGCGTCGCTCACGGCCCCGCCCTGAAGCAGCATCTCCGAGGCGAGCGCGAGGCACAACTCCCTCGTGTCGTCAGGGCCATTTCCAGACAGCACATCCACCGCCTCTACGACCTCCGCTGAGTTCCCGACCCACTCGCCAAGGGGATTCTCCATGTCGGAGATCAGGCACGAGCTTTTTCTGTCAAGGGACGCGGAGAGATCCACAAGCGCGCGAGCAAGCTTTTCGGCTTCGCCCTTTGTTCGCATAAACGCGCCTGCCCCGCACTTCACGTCGAAGACAAACGCGCTCGCGCCGCCGGCAATTTTTTTTGAAACTATGCTGCTCGCTATGAGCGGTATTGACGGAACTGTGCCCGTGACGTCCCTCATTGCGTAGAACTTTCCCTCCGCCGGGGCGAGCGCGAGCGAGTGCCCGCTTAGCGCGATCCCCAGCTCGTCAGCCTGCCTCATAAAGCGTTCGGTCGTCAGGTGGAGATCCATGCCAGGAATTGACTCGAGCTTGTCTACTGTGCCTCCGGTGAAACCGAGGCCGCGCCCGCTGAGCTTGGCGACCCTGAGGCCGCATGCCGCGACGAGCGGGGCGACAACGAGGGTCGTCTTGTCGCCGACGCCGCCAGTGCTGTGTTTGTCGACAACCGCGCCGCCTGGCAAACTCACGACGTCGCCGGACGACGCCAGGGCCGCAGTGAACGCCCTCAACTCGTCCCCGTCAAACCCGCGCAGGAACGCCGCCATGAGCCACGCCGATATCTGGTAATCCGGCATATCTCCGTCCCGGACTGCCTCGACGAACTTCCGGATCTCCTCGTCGGAGTGAGACAGGCCGTCCCGCTTGCGCTCTATAAACTCAAGCGCCCAGGACATCGCCGGCGATAACCCTCAAGAAACCCTTTATCACCGCGGCAAGCGAACCGACCGCGCGCGACATCCCCTCAAGAACCTCGTTGTGCAGCAGCCTTACCGGTCTCACGCCGGCGGCGTAATTCGACACGCACGAAATAGCGAGCACCCTCATGCCCATATGGTTCGCCACTATTACCTCCGGCACAGTGGACATGCCGACGACATCGGCCCCTAGCGCCCTGCTCATGAGTATCTCGGCCGGCGTCTCGTACGAAGGCCCAGAAAACGCTATGTACACGCCATTGTGAAACCTTATGTTGTTATCTCGCGCGACCTGAGCCGCTTTTTCGATGTAGTCCGGGTCGTAGGCATACGTCATGTCCGGGAAGCGCTGCCCCCATTTGTTGTTGTTGGCCCCGATGAGCGGGTTCGTGCCCATGAAGTTGATGTGGTCGCGGATCGCCACGAGGTCTCCGGGGGCGTAGTCCAGGTTCACGCCGCCAGCCGCGTTAGTCGCAATGATCGACCGAATGCCCATCTCCCCGAAGATTCGCACCGGGAACGTTATCTCCTCCATCGTATAACCCTCGTAATAGTGCACTCGTCCCTGCATAGCCACGACCGGCGCCCCCTCGAGCGTGCCGATTACGAGGCGTCCCGCGTGTCCTATGGCTGTTGTGCGAGGCCAGTACGGTATCTCGTCGTAAACTATAGCGACGGAGTTCTCTATGGAGTCGGCTATGTCACCTAGGCCGGAGCCGAGTATTATACCGACCTTCGGGCGAAGCGTCGTCCTGCGGTTAATCGCCGCCAAAGTCTCCGCCGTTTTCTCGGAGTTAAGCATTCCAATGCCTTCCTCAGTAACCTCCTTTAGCGTCTTGATTATGCCTTGCGCGTGGGTGAAAACTGTCATAAAGATCCCTCAAATCCGTGTCAAGATGAACGTACTTCTCGGTGGTCGCTATGGAGGAGTGCCCCAGCAACTCCTGCAAAGTACGCAGGTCCATCCCCCTTCGCTGCAGGTGCGTCGCGAAAGAGTGCCTCAATACATGAGGATGGAGGCGCGACTTTGAGGATATTCCAGCGCTCCTCCCCCTTTTTTGAACAATATTCCACAATTCCTGCCGCGACATTCTCCGTCCGCGAGACGATAGGAAAAGAAAACTGCCGTCGTCATCCGCCCGCCGCAAAAGCACGGGGCGCGACTCGTCGAGATACCTCCTGACAACTCCGCGCAGAGCGCCTACGTATGGCACTATCCTCTCCTTGTCCCCCTTGCCCCTGACGTACATCACGCCGCCCGTCTCGTCCATGTCGGACAACTTGAGCGAACAGAGTTCACTCGCCCGAAGCCCGCAGTCATACGCCATCTCGATCATAGTCCGATCCCTCAGGCCAAGCACGGCCTTCATCTCGGAAATTTTTTGCCCTTTTTTCCTGTTTCGCCGCTTCCTGATGCCCAGCGCGCCTGAAATGCCGAGTGAGAGCGGGTTTTCGCAGCTCTCCAGAAGCCGCTGTATCTCGCCCTCCGTCATGACGTGCGGCAGCGACCTCTCGCGTTTTGGCAGAGGCCCGAGCGGAATCACGGAGTCTACCCTGCCGTCGTACAGAAGGTACTTCGAAAATGCGGAGAGAGTTGATGCCCTTCGCGCCCTCGTTCCAGAGGCCATGCCCGTCTTCTCCATGTGCCGCAGGTACCTCGAAAGCATCTCGGGCGCCACCGGATAATGCGGCTTGCCCTGCTCCGCGCAAAAACCGCGCCAGTTCAGGAGGTCGCTCCTGTAGGCGCTGACAGTATGCGGGCTCGCGTCCCGCTCAAAGCGCATGTAGTCCAAAAAACCTGTTATGAGCTCGCAAACATCGCCATCCATGTAGGGAGCGGCCACTCGGGCCTTCACGGGATCACGACCTCGCGTTCAGCTTGTTGAGCCACCAGTGGAGGCCGAACAGAGTCTTGCAATCCTTTATTGAACCGGCGCGCAGCAAATCCTCGATCTCTCCGCGCGAAGCGAAACCCGCGACGAGGAGCTCGTCGTCGTCGAGCGGAAGCCTGTCTGGGGAGAGGCCTGTGGCGTAAAACATCGAGATGATCTCGTCCGTGAAACCGGGCGACGTATAGAATTCGGCGACCTTTTCGACACGCGAGGGCCGAAGGCCCACCTCCTCCCTCAACTCGCGCACGGCGCTCTCCGCGATATCCTCGCTAGGTTCGGCCAGTCCGGCCGGCAGCTCAAAAAGAGTCTCGCCGGCGGCGTACCTGTACTGCCGCACGAGCGCCACGCTCTCATCGTCGTTCTCCGCGAGGATAACGACAGCGGGTCTGTGCTCCACTACCTCCCTTGAAACCAGCCGTCCATCCGTCAGGCGCACACGGTCGACTCTAAGGTTGAGAATTTTTCCGTCATATACGCTTTTGCTCTCCACGCGAGTCTCGCTGAAGTCTGCCTTGCGGCCAATATCAAATGTCATAAAAGACGCTCCCCTGAGGCTGCGCGGAGTCCATTCCACCACTCTGCGGCCGCTTGAATTTTTTTGCCATCCAGTTGCACTTCCTTCAAAATCACGTTCCCCTCTCCAGAGGCGACGCCAACGCCGCCCTCGGCCAGCCCAAGCAACCCGCCCGTCGAGGCGCTCTCCCCGAACGAACTCAGGCGCGCGCGCGCTGCCTTCAGCACTTTAAGACGTCTGCCGCGCGACGTGGTCCACGCGCCTGGCTTCGGGGCGAGGGCGCGAACGACGCCGCATATCTTTTCGGCGCTTTTTCCCCAATCTATACGCTCCTCCTCGGGGCGTATCTTTGGGGCGTCTGTCGCGAGAGCGTCATTCTGCGGCTCGAACGTCCACACGCCAATCGGCAGGCGCTGGGCGTGCTTTATAAACGCCGATGTCGCCGCAAGCGCGGCACGCTCCAGAAGCGTCCCCGCGTCGTCATCCTCGCCTATCTGTATCGTTTCGCGCAGCAAAACCGGCCCCGCGTCCATCCCCTCGGACAGCCTGAAGACAGTCACGCCCGTCTCCCCGGCGCAATCCATCAACGCCCGCTGAACCGGCGCCGCGCCCCTGTAGCGCGGCAAAAGCGAGGGGTGTATGTTGAGGCACCCGGCCTGCCCTAGCGAGAGAAACGGCGCCTCTATCCTCTGCCCAAAATCTATCACAAAACAAAAACTCGCCTGGTATCGTTCCGCGAGGTCGATCACCGAAACGTCACGCGACACAAAAGACGAGTTCACGATCGGTATGCCTGGAAGCGAGAACCTCGCGAAGACCTCTACAGGCGTCGGCAACAGCCCATTGCCACGCCCGGCGCGACTTGGAGGCGACGTTACTATCCACGACGGCGGGCGCCACTTCAAAAGCAGCTCGAGGCATCGAGCCGCAAACCTCCCAGCGCCGAAAAAACCGAACGAGCCGGTGAAAGCCGAACCCTCATTCCCGCTCATTCCTGCTCTTTTGCCTTCCTCTCCATCTTTTTTTTCAGGAATGTTTTTTTGAGCGGCGAAAGATGGTCTATCAAAAGCTTCGCGTCCAGGTGGTCTATCTCGTGGCTGAACACGCGCGCGAGAAATCCCTCTATGACGTCGTCGTGCTCGATACTGTTCTCGTCCTGGTATAAAACCTTTATTTTAGTCGACCTCGTTATTTCCTCGTAGATGCCCGGGAAGCTGAGACATCCCTCCTCACAGCGCTCCTCCCCTTCCTCTTCGACTATTCTCGGGTTGACGAGCGCGTACCTCTCTCCCTCCCAGTCAATCACCACAACCCTCATGGAGAGACCTATCTGTGGGGCGGCGAGTCCGACCCCTTTTGAAAAATACATGGTCTCCCACATATCTGAAATCAATTTTCTGAGCTTGTCGTCAAAAACCGTAACACTATCCGCTGTGACACGAAGCACGGGATTTGGATAAGCAAGAACCTCAAGCAGCGCCATTCACAATTCACCCCGAGAAAAAATAAAATACTGAATTTTTATCGAGTCCATTTTATCAGCAACTTCTTAAACAGCCTAGTGTAGCTTTCACATTTAGTGTAAAATAATAACTAGAATGAATTCGACGCTTGGAAAAATTATATTGACAATCACTAAAAATTGGGAGGGCATTTTATGGAATATAAAATAGCCGGCAGTCCTCTGCCGGTAGCCATCTGTTCGCTAAACAAGGGTGAGGCCGTTTTCACCGAAAAAGGCGGCATGTCGTGGATGACGGAGGGCTTCGACATGTCCACGAACATGGACGGCGGCCTTTTCAGCGGGCTGACCAGAAAAATGTCCGGCGAGTCGTTTTTCATGACGACATACACGGCAAAGGCAAGCGGTGAGATCGCCTTCGCGTCGGAGTATCCGGGAGAGATAAAGGCCTTGAATCTGCGCGACGGGGAGAGCGTCATCTGCCAGAAGGACGCGTTCATGGCTGCGGAGCGCTCGGTCACGCTCGCTGCCCACTTCAAAAAAAAGATCGGATTTGGTTTCTTCGGCGGCGAAGGTTTCGTGATGCAGAAGCTGACAGGCCCCGGCACAGCGTTTGTCGAGCTTGACGGCACTGTGGTGGAGTACGGACTGAAACCAGGCCAGAAGATGCTTATAGACACGGGAAGCCTCGCGATGTGCGAGCCGACTGTCGACCTCGATATCCAGATGGTGAAGGGCTTCAAGAACATCCTGTTCGGCGGCGAGGGCTTGTTCCTGACGACAGCGACCGGCCCGGGGAAAATCTGGCTTCAGTCGATGTCCGTGGCGGGGTTGGCCAATAAAATACTCGCGCTCGTGCCAGGCAAATAAAGACAGCGCGTCGCCAGTAGTTTCAACGTCCATTATCCCCAGGCCAAACGCCTCGGCAGGCTTCAAAATTTCGTCGATCAACCGCGTATACCAGTAAATTTTGCCGCCTCCCGCGGCTCTGACCCATGGGATATGGTATCTGAGGAAATATAGGCGGGGATACCGGCCCGCATTATTGGATGAGCGTACAAGGGGCTAAAGCATCGATTCGAATTCGTCGGGCGGGGGCGAGACGATCGTGAGGCCGCGGAGATAGTGCGGCAGGCCTTCCGGCAGGGAGAGAGAGCACGCGTGGAGGAATATCCGGGCGCCCTTGCCGCCGCCGTACTTGAAGTCTCCGGCTATCGGATGCCCTATCGAGGAAAGATGAATTCTCGCCTGATGCGGGCGTCCCGTCACCAGATCGAGTTCGACGAGTGAAAATTTTTTTCCGCTCCGCAATACTCTGTATCTCGTGAGGGCGTCCTGTCCGCCGTCGCCGGCCAAGACTCTGTTCGTCCGAGCGTCCTTGGCGACCCGCAGGTCTATCGCGCCCGCCGGCGGAGGCGTCCCGAAAACTACCGCCCTGTAAATTTTTCTGACGAGCCCGTCCCTGACGAGGGACGAAAGTAAGCGCAGGACGGGCGCGTTCAGCGCTATGACGACTACGCCGGAGACGTTGCGGTCGAGCCTGCCTATGAGCGCCGGACGAAAGTCGTCCCGCTCCCAGGACAGCTCTGCCCACGCCCTCGTGATCACAGAGTCGCCGCCTTTGCTGTCCGGCTGGCTCAACAGGCCAGCTGGTTTTTCGAGACACCAGAGGTCGTCCGTCCGCAACAAGGTTTTCAGGGCCGTGACGCGTTTTGCCTGTCCGACGCGAGCGGAATCTAAAGTTTTCGGCCTGTCCGGCCGCAAGACGACCCAGGGAACGGAGACGACGTCGCCGGCGTCGAGCCGGGTCGCGCCGTCGCTTTTTGCGCCGTTGACCCGCACGGCGCCCTTGCGCATCGCCTTCATTATCGCGCCTAAGGGCACGTCCGGATAAAGCCCGCGAAGCACTCTGTCGAGGCGCCGGTCCGCCTGATCCGTCGTGACCGTGAAATCAGGGCTCTTTTCTGTTCGCATCCTGTTTTTCTTCAAGCTCCGGCGCCGCTCGCCAGAAGCGTCTCTGGGCCGCGAAGTGGAACGCGGAGATGCTCTGTCCCGGCGAAAGATCCTTCACCGCGTCCTTCCAGCAGAACAGCCTGAAGTCGAGCTCGTCGGCGGCCGAGACGATAAGCGCCTCGAGCGTCGCGGGGAGGACTGGCGAGCCGAACTCCTTCTGTCCGTGATGGCTCAATATTATGTGCCCGATCTGGAGACGAAGCTCGCGGCCGAGGTTCGACTCCTCCGTGAGGCGAGCGAACATAGCGTAACCTATCGCGATGTGGTCGAGCACAGCCCCCGGCAGCGTTATCTCTGGAATCGGGGACATGGAGTAAGACTCGATCTTGCCCAGGTCGTGCAAAAGCGCGCCCGCGGCCACGACGTCGACGTCGAGCGACGGGTGAACGTCGACGTATGTGAGGGCCATCGCCCTGGCCGCGTCAGCGACGGCCAGAGTGTGTTCGAGCAGGCCATGCGCGTAGGCGTGATGGTTCGATACGGCGGCCGGGGCGTCCCGGAAGGCTCTGCCCCTCTCGCCGCTGAAGACATATCTCAGGAAATCTCGCACCTCCGGCCGGCACACGTCTATAGCCGACTCCAGCCGCTGAATAAGGACGGGGAGGGGTATCTCCGAATGAGCGATATACTGCGTCGGCGAATATTTGTCCTGGTTGAGGAGCGTTATGGCGTTGAAATTATACTGAAGCTGCCCTCTGAAGTCGGCGACTTTACCGGTGATGCCAACCGTCTTCCCCTTGAGCGCTTTGATGCCAGCCTCCGAGAGCATGTCGGGTTTGCCCTCGAGCTCCGGCGTCGACCTGTCCCACCACCCGGCGTCCGACCATATCTTCGCGTTCAGGATGCCCTGCTGATCCGAGACAGTCATCTCCCAGTACGGCCTGCCGTTTTTATCAGTCTTCTTTAATAAGTTGTTCACAACATAGATGCCCTTGAACGCGTCAGATGCGACAAGCTTCCGAACGTCCGACGTATTCATGAGCCTCGATGCGTTTGGCTGGCTGGACTGACTGGGCAATCCGGCGGAGTTCGGCTGACATGACGCGCTGTTTGGAGGCGTCTGGGTCGACATAATTGATTTCCACCCTTCAGAGATTTTTGGGAGCGCTGATCAAATTCCTCAAACGAAATTTCTTCGTCCGGGAACACAGAGACTGTTTTTTATTCGTTATCGTGAAGGCCTCTGACAATAAATCAGCGTTTCCTTATGAACAGTCGAGCGTATTGTAACATCAGAGAGAGGGTTGAAAAGGGAGGAGTTGCCGACGCGCGAAAATTAATTCGCTTTATAGATAATACTCCAGCGAGAGCGCTGACTCCGCAAAAAAATGCGTATAAATTTTTTTGCGGATCTCCATAAAAGGAACGCTGCTGCGATCCCTGGGTCTCGAAATATCGACATCGAGCACATTTTTTATATAACCCGGCCTGTCGGACATCACTACTATGCGGTCGCTCAGGAATATTGCCTCGTCGACGTCATGCGTCACCAAAACCATCGTGGATTTTTCCGCGCTCCATATGCGCAGAACCTCGTTCTGCATGTGGATTCTCGTCAAAGCGTCCAGCGCTCCGAAGGGTTCGTCCAAAAGCAATACCCCCGGTTTATTGATAAGCGCGCGAGCGATGCTGACCCTTTGCCGCATACCACCGGAAAGCTGCCTTGGGTAGGCGTTTTCAAAACCAGCGAGCCCCACGAGGCCGACGTGTTGGCATATAAGTTTTTTCCTGCCCTCTTTATCCACTTTTTTGTGAATGCCGAACGCGATGTTCTGTTCCACAGAGAGCCACGGAAACAGCCTGGATTCCTGAAAAATGACTCCTGTCTTCACGCTCGGGCGATCGACCTTTCTTCCGCCGATAAACACGTCGCCAGCAGTCGCGCTCTCCAGCCCCGAGATAATGCGCAAAAAAGTGCTTTTCCCGCACCCGCTCGACCCGACAACGCTGATGAACTCGCCGCTCGAGATATGCAGATCGACCTTGTCGAGCACAGGAAGGTCTCCCGCGCTCAGCGTAAAAATTTTCGACACGCCTCGGATATCTACGCTTTTGTCCTCGCCGTTATGTTCGGCCATGGCCTTTAATCTAGCCCCGTTCTTCGTCCGGCTCGTTCCAACGAAGGACGCGTTTTTCGACTCGAAGCAAAATCGCGTCTAGAATAAGGCCGACAACCGCGATTGTCATAACCGCCGAGAACATGACTGGCGGTTGCGAAAGCTCCCTCGCGTACATGATGAGATAACCTATGCCGGACGCGGCGGCAATGGCCTCGGCTGTTACAACGCACGTCCAGGCGCTGCCGACCCCAAGGCGAAGCCCAGTAAAGATAAAGGGAAACGCGGAGGGAAGCACCACTTTAGCGAGCATCTGTAAGCGGGTTTTCTCGAGAATAATACCCACTTCGAGAAGTTTTCTGTCGCTGTTTTTTATGCCTCGGCTCGTGTTTATGAGGACGGGCCAAAACGTGCCAATCGCAATCAGCGTCACCTTCGAGGCCTCGTCGATGCCGAGCCAGAGTATGAGCACTGGTATCCACGCGACCATCGGAATCGGCCTCAGGAGGCCTATAATGGATGACATCAGGGCATTCGCCGCGTTTGAAAGACCGATGACCGTCCCGATTACCAACCCGAGAACCGAGCCCACGCAAAAGCCCTTTACGACGCGGAGGAGGCTTATCAGAAGATGCTTTTGCATCCTGCCGCGGCTCACCATGTCCATAAATGACGTGAAAATACGCGAAGGAGTGGGGAAAATAGAGCTGTTCAGGATCCCCCTCCGCCCGAGAATCTCCCACGCGACGAGGAACGCGACTGGCATGATAAACCCAATGGCGATCGCTTTGACACTGTTCTTCGAACGCGCGTTCATTCAACTATTTCCCCCTGCCGTATTTCGCTCACTTCGGCTTTTTTATTTCGGCTATTTAGGCGTGTTGAGACCGGCCGCTTCGAGGAACGACGCATCAACGAGCTTGTCGATATCGACGCCTGTTATAGTGCCTTCCTTCCTGAGAAAAACCTCGTTGAGCTTCAGCGCTTCGATGCGTTTCGCGTCGAGAAACAGCGCAAAGCTGTTGCTAGTGAATGAAGCCTTGTAGGCGCTTTCCGCCACGTCGTTCCTCTCGTGAAGGATGCGGATCGCGTCGTCCTCGTTCGTGATGCAGTACTGAACGGCACGATCGAACGTCTTTAAAATACGGGGGATCAATTCAGGGTATTTTTCAAGCAGCGCCGTTCTCGCAACGACTGTGCTCGGCGAAAGGGGGTAGCCAGACGCGTCCGCAATCAACGTGGCCGTCCCGTTTTCAAGCACAGAGGCCATCTGCGGCAGCTGGTTCACACCGCCGTCAATGCTCCCGGCTTCCAGCGCCGCGTTGATATCGCCGAACGACAGGTTTACGATCTGTATGTCGTCCTCCGTTAAATTCAGCGTTTGCAGATATTGCATCAGGAGGAAATGAGACGCTGAACCTATCTGGGCGCCGATCTTTCTGCCGCGGATATCCTCGAGCTTTTCGATACCGGAACCCTTCCTGGAGAGCAGGCCCTGGCTTTTCCCGGTGTCGGTCATATAAGCGCCTATTATTTTAATCGGGATTTTATTGTTGAACGCCTGAATGGCGGGCAGGTTGCCGACCTGGCCGATATCGATGTTGCCGGCCGCGATCGCCTCGATAATCGGAGGACCGGACGGGAAGGTGCGCACGTCGAAAGTGATGCCGTCACCCCCGAATTCATCCTTGAAATAACCGAGCTCCTCAGCAAGAGAAATCTGCACCTGGCTGGGCTGGGTCGCGAGATGTATCACCAATCCCTTGTAGTCTTTTTTCGTCTCTCCCGCCGCTGTGACGCTCGCAAAAGGCCCGCCGTAAACGGCAAAAAACAACGCGACGACAAAGGAAATAAGGGAAAATCTGAATTTAAACCCTTCATATCTCATAATTAATTCTCTCCTCTTTTTTTATTTCATTTCATAGATTTCGTTACAATTAACTTCATGTTTTCTCAGTCAATCTCTACATAATAGTCATGATATCGCCCCCCGCCGCGATCAAAGTCCGCTTCCGGAGACAGCCAGGCGGTCAAGATGCCGAAACAGCGGATGAGCGTTTTCCTCCTCCGTCCTTCTTTTCTCAAAGCTTTGCTCGCATACAGAAACTGGTTCGATGATCCAGACGGTCGAAAGATCCACGTCCCCCAGCCTCCCGCGTATGGCGACGTAATGTTCGCGGAACTCCCGCCCCGAGACGAGCGCGCGAACCGGGCGCCCGATGACGAGAAAACTGCGGTGGTCTTTGGCCAGAAAGCTTATCGATACGGTCTTCCCGAACCATATCGAGTATACGAGGTTTTTATTCGTCTGCGAGGCCTCAATAACTTCGTCATACTCCAGATTACCGTCTTCTCTAAGACAAAACGATCCCTTGAAGGCGACATGGACGGAACCGTCGCTCCCCGTGGTGGCCAGAGCCGCTATCGTCTCAGGATCCGCGAGGATCTGCCCAAAATCTTCGTTCAACACGCTCAACAAAACTCCCACTAAATTGCAGCCCCCTCAAATCCTGCCGAGATCGGTATCGGGATGGTTACCGCAGCGGCGGTAATTATCCATATCCACGTTAATGCCGTATTTCCGTCGAATCCTGTCGAAGCCCTTGGCTAATCGGACGTAATACTCCAACCCGGGAGAAATTTGTTTTTTAAAGATCGAAACCGGGGAGACGTGCCAGACACAACCTACAACGCCCACCCCGCACGAGGATAATTCATCGGCCTCTGCCAGGATCGACTCCAGCGCCTCATCCTCGTTCTCAAATCCGTTTGGCGTAGCAAACTCCACCCCGACGACGAGGCCTGTGTTTACGTTGCCCTTTCCAAAGATTTCCACAGCCCGGCAGAGGCGCTCCTTCCATTCGTCGTAACCGATCGTGGCCGCTTTGCCGGGACAGATCCACGCGAACAGATCCTTGTTGAGCACCTCGATATCGGCCGTATAAGAAGTCAAACCCGTGTTGTCGTACAGACGCCGGAGCTGTTCGAAGGAAAACGCCGTGCTGATCAGTTGGCTCGGGAAGCGGCGGCCGCCAAACAGTTTCGTGATACCGCCCAGAATCTCCTCGTAGTAATTCACCTCGTCGTCGAGGAAATTTTCCCCGCCGCAGAGCGTCCCTCCTGTCAAAAATATGTTGACGTTCCTACCGGGCTCCTTTATCGCCTCAGCCACGCTCTCCACGATGTCGCGCACGTCGAGCAGCTCCGGCTTGTTGCCGGAATGGTAGACGGCCGACATCGCGCAGAATTTACAACCATGACCAGGGGTCTTCCAGTAATCGCAGTGCTGGTGAGGATGGATGCAAAGTCTCTGAGGACGAACGGAGACGACGTGCCACATCGGCGTCCCCCTGGAAGTCTCCTTTTCGTGGAAATCAGGTTTTTCCCAGTAAGAAACCTCCTCGATGACTCTGTTTTCGTCCACGAGCACAACTTTACCGTCCACGACGTCCACAAGATACGGATCGCGGCCGGACGAGGTATTTCCTCCCACGTCCACGCTCGTACAGATGGAAGTTCCGTCCCTCATCATCAGGGAAACTGGGGTCAGATCCTCCTTGTTGCTGTAGTCGCTGCGGACTTTGGTGAGGTGAATATCCGGATCGACAGCGGCGAGCGCCCTGTCGGCGTACTCGACTCCGCGCCGCTGCGCGTCGGTTTTAATTATGACGAACGGAGATACCTCCGGATATTTCTCCATTACCTGTCGCAGGCTAAGCTCCTTTTCACGCCAAGCGCCAGTGTGCGAGCGATCATAGCTCATTAAGAAAGAACCCCTCAAAACACCTATTTTCATATATGTTTAATTATATAAAACGCGATTATCGTATCCATTAATCCATGACTTGTCAATACATGAAGTTGATGAGCCAGCAGGACGCGCGTTGCCGACTCCGAAGGAACTTTACGAAATATCGTTATATATTATTTACTTTTCGCGTTCTCTGTCGCGGAGGATGCGGCGCAATACTTTGCCTGTTCCTGAGAGAGGAAACTCGTCCACGAACTCTACGCTTCTCGGAACCTTGAAGTGGGCAAGGCGCTCTTTGCAGTATTTCACGATTTCACGCTCTGTCACGTTCGCGCGCTCTTCTTTCAGGACAAACGCTTTTGGTATCTCCCCGCCGAACTTGTTCGGGATCCCCACTACTATAGCGCCGCGGATCGCCGGATGTTCATTCAGGATAAGCTCCACTTCCTGCGGATAGACGTTGAAACCGCTGACGATTATGATGTCGGTGATCCTGTCCAGAATTTTAAGATAACCGTCTTCCACCTGTACGTAATCGCCGGTGTTAAACCATCCGTCAACGAAACGTTCCGCCGTGGTTTCAGGCGAACGGAAATAACCTGTTGTCACGGAAGGCCCTCGCACCCACAGGACGCCTTCGTTTTTGTCGGTATCCTCGCCGGATTTGGTTCTCAAACGCCATTCATAGTTTCTGACGAACGGGCCGACCGTGCCGCGCCTGTGAGTTTCGTAATCGCGGTTCAGCGCGATCGCCGGGGAAGTTTCTGTAAGCCCGTAGCCTTCCGCCACGTCTTTCCCCCCAATACGCACGGCCATTTCGTGTACGTTATCCGCGAGACGGTCGCCTCCGGTGATGATCATCGTGAAAGGCTCTAACAAATCTTTGGGGGCGTCTCCGCGCTCCATGGCGTGCAACAGATATGACACGACAGCCGGAACGACGAACATGAATGTGACGCCCGCGTCCTGAATAGCTTTAATTGTCCTGCCTGGCGGCATGAATTCCGGCACTATAGCCTGCGAGGCATCGATTATCAGGGGCATTATATTTGCGATGGTATAACCGACAGTGTGAAAATTCGGCATGACATTGAGCAGCACGTCTTTCGAATCGAGCGGTATGACGGCCTCATGAATAGCGCAGCAATTTTCGTATATATTGACGTGACTCAAAGGAACCGCCTTTGGCTTCCCGGTCGTGCCCGAAGTGGTAAAAATGACGCAGGTGTCGGGACTAAGGATCGACGATGTCTTTCCAAATTTCCGGTTTTCGGCGAATCTCGGAAGAGGCGAGTTTGGCGGCAGAGCGAGACAGTCGAATCCTCCAGCCTGCAGAACAGAGCGCATTTCATTTCGTACATTGTCAAGCATCGCGACGGCGTAAGGTTCGATAAGCTCGAGTGTGCTGGTCAAAGATTCCGCGCCTGACTTGATGTTCAAGGGAACGACGGCGCCGCCTATCCTCCAGATCGCCAGCGACAGCGCAGTGAATACCGGACAGTTTGGCATAAGAGTCGCCAGACGCTGCCCTTCGCTGAAACCAGCGTTCCGAAGATAACTTTCGCATTCGGCAGCGAGCTTTGAAAAATCCGCTTTCGAGTACCACTTTCCGTCCCACCAGAAACATCGATCGTCCGAATTATGAGTCAGTCTGCCATCGATTATTTTTTCCAGCCTCACAGTAGCCGCACTACATATCATGAAAGCATCATATCCGTTTCCTGCGCAATTTCTCCTATGTTTTGGAGAAAAATAAAATAACATATCATCAAAAATTTTTCAATTCCCGTTCAACAGTTCCGGCCTGTACTCGAAGTGCATGTAGTCGAACGAATGCCACTTGCCACCCCAGATGAAGCCCTCGGCCTCGAACGCGTCCACTATCGCCTGAGGATAATTTTCCCTCGCCCGCTTCACCTCTGCGGAATTCCGCGATGACCACTGCCAATACGGGGCTTTTTCTACGTTCAGGTCGATGGCTATGGCGAACGAATGGGAAGAAAGACGTTTGCTGCCTTTGACCGTTCGCCAGTTGAATGTTCCGGACGTCGGGAGAAGATAACCGCGCAGAGGCGACGCGGCCGACGCGAGTTTTTCGAGCCTTCCGGCCACTCGCGCTAAGGCGTCAGCCGCGCCGTGCCTTGCGTTGAAGAGAACGTTCTCCCCCATGAATTTTACTGTCACGCAGTTTTTCCTGACGGATTCGGCGTCGGCGCCGTACAGAAGCTTCATCAGACCCTCGTGCCGCACTCTCCCAGGGTCGAATCCAGGCGCGGGGTTCCGTCCTCCGGCCCCGACCGGGTATTCCCAAAAGAGAGACGCGCATATCGGTTGATCGACCTGCGAGTTTGGATCCGGCGTCACGTCGTATGGCGCCGGCGAGAAGATCATCCGGCTTTTTCCGATCGAGATATAAACCCCGGCGTCGTCGCTATCAACCGCTATACCGGCATCAGGATAAGCTCGCGCAAAATCCCGCGCTGAATCTGAAACTCCGCCGCCTTGTCCCGCTGCGGCGGAGTGTTGAAATGTCACTGAAATCAGAAAAAGAGTCGAAAGAGCTGCGGTCGCTGCGAACGCGGCCACAAGCCCCCTCCAGCCCTTATCGGGGCTCATCCGCTCGACTAATCGTCAAATTTGCCGCCAGAGCCGCTCTTCGCCTTGTTCGGGGCCTGCTCCGGGCCGTACTTGACCCTTGGGCTCCTGATGACGCGCTCTGGGGACGAATTGTGATCCGTCCTGCGGGACGCGACCTCTATCACCTTCTCGGCGGCGCCCTCTGTGCCAAACGCCTTTATGAAACGCCTGCCCCAATCGGCGACCTCGTCCACGATGCGTCCGATGATATTGTCCGGCTCCGCAAGTATCCTCTCGTGGTACGGCAGATTCAGCTTCTTGTAGTCGCCGCTCTTGCGGCTCATGCCCTTGCCGTCGGCTTCGGCCACAATCTGCTGCCAGAGCGCGTCCGATATGCCTCTGTCGCTCTCCTTTATGTACGTGCCGCCGTCCGTCACGGCGTTGCCGGTCTCCGGATCCATTTTAATTCCGAAAACGACGTTCTGGAAAAGCGTAGCGACGTTGCCCTTGTTTATGCCGTACTTCGAGAACTTCGAGACCTTGCTGAACGGCGTGCCGGAAATGCCGTGCTGCGCGATCGAGACTCCGTAAGGGGCTATGGCGTCCGCGATCTGCTTTGTACGATCCAGGTCGATCCCTTCGTTCACGCCGGCGGAGATGTCGTATGTGCCGTGCAGGCTTCCGTTCGATATGGCGAGGTAGTCGGGGAACACGCCCCAAGCGTTCAGACCGCCTATGAAGTACAGTGCTTCCTCGACAGTTGACAGTTCTCCCGCACCTTTGATCTCGCCGACCTCTACTTCGAGCCCGACGGCGGACGGCAGCCACGCGCCTAGGTCGCGCGTCGCGGAGAGGTTTGCGTAGTCGTCGAGGTGCGAGGCGTCTATCGCCACGGACGTGAAGCCGTTTGCCACGATTTTCGACAGATGGCCTACGCCTTTTTTGACGTCATCGTGTCCTTTTATCGCGTAATGGTCGACGTGCAGAGCGAATATAACCCCGTGGCCCAGTTCGGCCGAATACTTCAACGCGTAGTCCGGTATATTGTCATATGTCGCCCCGCAGTAAGTGCACTCAGACTTGGCGAGCTCTATGAGAAGCGGCGCGTTCAGATCCTTCGCGGCCTTCAAGAGACCTTTTATAATGAGCGCGTTCCGCGCGTTGCCCGCGAGGACTATCGCCCCAGTCTCCTTCACCGCCGTCGCTATGTCGCGGCCGCTGACCAAACCGAGCGGCTCTCCTCCATAAAGCGCCTGTACATTGAGCGGACGTCTTTCAAGCAGCGCCTTGTAACCCTTGCCGTCAACATTCATGTCCATTCTCCTCCTCGCTTAATTAGCAAAAAAAAACTTGTCTCCCGCAAAACGAGTATATCTCTTGACGGCTATTTTTCAAGCGTTTTCGCCATCTCTCGTCTCATCCGAAGCGCACAACACAGGAACCTCGTTTTTAAGCGCCCTGAACGCAAATCTTGCCACGGTGCTCAGGTCGTCGTCCTCCGGGTAGACAATGACCCTGTCTGTGATCCACGAGACGCGCTCATTCAGGAGTTTTACGAAAACTTCGCTTTCGGCGCAGACCCCTGTCAGGATAATCGCGTCGACGTCGCCGGAGAGCGCGACCGCCTGGGCAGCTATCTCCTGGGCTGTCTGATATGCCATGCCGCGAAGTATGAGCGCGGCGATCACGTCGCCTTCGTAAGCGCGGCTGACAATTCCGCCCAGGTCGTCAGTCCCGGTGTAGCTCTCCATCCCCCCATGCAGGCCAAGCTTATCCACAAGGCTGTCCATCGACCACATTCCGCTGTAAGCCATCCTGATGAGCTCGGCTGCCGGTATAGCCCCGCTTTTAGTGAGAGAGAACGGCCCGCGTTCGTTGGAATTGCTCAGGTCGGTAATTTTTCCGCCGCGAAATGCGCATATTATAAAATTCGTGCCCAGATAAGCGACCACTGCGGAAACATCCTGGAAGGGGCGTCCTGTCTCCGGCAGCGCCCTGTATATAACGTCCTTTATGACAAACGTGCGTATCGCGCTTCCGAAAAAGACGCCCGGAAGGCCCGTCACCCGCGAGATGGGGTCGAGCTCGTCGTCCGAGAGGGAAACCACCGCGAAAGCGCGGGCGTCCCTCACGAGCGCCAGCGCGTCTGCGAGAAGAGCGCCGAGGTTGAGGAACGAGCCCTGGCCATCCTGTATTTTTTTCAGGAAAGCCCGATCCACGGAGAATATCCCGCCATTTAGGTCGAGAACAGGCCCTGCGGGCGCTATTACAGCGTCGACCCCTGCGCTCTCGCCGCAATCGGCAAGGGACTCCTCGATTGCGCGCAGCCTGTGGCTCCACTGATCAGCGGGCGTCTTAAACCCCAGAAGTTCATCCCTGTCGTGGCGAATCTCCGTTCGCATTATAGCGAACCGCTCGTCAAAAAGCCCGAGCTGAGTCGTAGTTTCTCGCGGGAAAAGCGCGAGAACCTTGGAAGACATGCGATTCCCTCCCCTTAATTTTAGGGCGTTCCAAATTTGCGCTTGCAACAATAAGATTTTAGCACCATGCGATTGTCTAAACCATACAAATTGTCGTATACTTCTCTTGCTGAGGCGAATTTTATAATAAGGAGTTGCGAAAATATGTCCATTTGTTTTTTCGAAGGGGGTTTTCGTCTGACAGGTGAATGCTCCCTGCCGGTTACGGATCTCGTGATCACACGCGGGATCGGGGTGTTCGACAGCATACGGAGCTACAGCCGCAGGCCGTTTGCGCTGGGCGAGCACTTGAAACGCCTCGAGGACAGCGCTCTCCGAAGCGGTATCGCGGTCGGCGACATCGTCGCCAACATCAGGCAGGCGGTCATCGATGGGGTGCGGCGGGACGACTGCCCTGACGACGGGGACTGTATAGTCAAGGCGTACATAACAGGAGGCGACATCAACGACAACGGCTTGTTCCCTAACCCGCGGCACTTCGTCATATTCGACCCGGGCGAACCGGTAAACGAAAACGACTACAAAAACGGCGTCGCGCTCCAGCCGACCATGGAGTCCCGTCCCTACCCCCTCATCAAGAGCATAAACTACCTCGTTGGGATCATGCAGAGCGCGGGGCGCGACGATGTGCTCGAGTGCCTTTACTGCCCCAGCGGCGAGGCAATGGAGACCCTTAGGGCGTCGTTTTTCATATGCAAAAACAACGTTATAATAACCGCGCCGGTCGGCAAAGTCTTAGGCGGCGTGACAAGAAACATCGTGATAGACTTGGCGAGAACATACGGTTTCAAGGTCAACGAACGTCCGCCGAAAGTGGCCGAGCTGGAAGAGGCAGACGAGGCGTTCCTCACAGGCACGTGGAAGGAGGTTCTCCCCGTAGTGCGGGTAGGCGACACGTGGATAGGCGACGGCAAACCGGGCCCGGTAGCCGCCCGCCTCCTGAGGCTGTTCCGAGACTCGAGGGATCGCTGGCTCGAGCCGGAAAACTGACGAAACCCGAAAAAAAGGCCCCGACCTGAAAGAGAAGGTTCGGGGTCTTCTGGTCTCGTTCTCTATATCTACAAATAACGTTCGATCGTTGAGATTAAAATCGAGGGATTCAGGGGTTTTTCAAGGTGAAAGTCCATGCCTGCTTCGAGGGCCGCGTCGACGTCCTCCTGAAACGCGTGAGCCGTGAGGGCAATAATCGGAATTGTCCTCGCCCACTCGGCCTCCAACGCGCGAATTGCCCTTGCCGCCTCGTAGCCGTCCATATCCGGCATAGAAACATCCATCAGGATAAGGTCGATCCCGCCACCCATGTCCGTAACGATTTCAAGGGCCTGCCGGCCGTCCTTCGCTTCTATGATAGCGGCGCCAGTGCCCCTTAGGGCGATCCTCGCCACCGACCGGTTCGTGCTGACGTCATCGACAATGAGGATTTTTTTCCCTGAAAAGCTCACAACCTCCTGCCCGACAACCGGCGCTTTTTCGATCTCCGCCGGTTCGGCTTTGTCGAAGACGATCTCAATGGAAAAAACCGAGCCCTTCCCTGGCTCACTTTCCACCGTGATGCTGCCGCCCATCATCTCGATAATGCGCTGACATATAGAAAGTTTGACCCCTATGCCGCGATATCTGTCGGAGACCTCGCCAGCTTCCCTCGGGGCAAATGTCTGAAAAAGCATTTTGCGCCGACACTGGGAAATTCCTTTTCCCGTGTCGCTCACCGTAAAACGAATTCTGACGTTTTCGTCAGTTTGCTCCTTCACCTCCGCGACAAAGCGCACCTCGCCGCCAAGCTGGGTGAACTTCACCGCGTTGCGCAGTATGACGCCAACCGCCTGCAGCAGACGTATCCTGTCGCCCCAGACTGTGATATCCGCAACCTCGTCGGTATCTGGAAAAAACGTAAGGCTTTTTGCCCTGCATTGCAAACTCGTCATATCGTTCAGGCTCCGACAGACGTCGGCCAGCGAAAAAACAGCTTTTGAAAGGAGCAGTTTGCCGCTTTCCATGTTCGATATTTCCAAAATATCGTTCAATACTGTGAGAAGCCGCTGAGAGGAGGCGAGAATATGTTTCAGCGACCGTGTCACTTTTTCATTGTTTCGAACATCATAAAGAAGGTCTCTCGTCATCCCCATAATGGAGTGCATGGGGATCCTCAGTTCGTTGCTCATCTGGCCTAAAAAGGCGGTCTTGGCCCGCGACGTCGCCTGTGCGGCATCCTCTGTTTTTTTCAAGTAGATAAACGCGAGATTTATCTTCCTGTCCATGAATTTCATGGCCTCGGAGAGGCTTTGCAGCTCGTCGTTCGTGCGGATGTCGAGGGAGGCGATGCTCGACGAGGCGTCCCCGTCCTCAAGCGCCAGATAGTTCTCGGCCGCTTTGGCCATGGCATTGACGGGCATGATGATGGTTTTTCTTATCATGAGGATATACAAAACCGCAAAATCCACCGTTATCAGCAGCGTGACGATAAACAACCTCAGGAGGTACGATCTGCGCTCATCCGCGATATCGTCCATGGAAAAATCCGCGCCTACGTAACCAACGAGTTCGCCTCTGCCGTTATGAATCGGCTCATAAACGGATAACAGCCAGCCCCATTTTGTCTCGCTGACAATCGGGGCTACAAGACCGCCCAAGACCTGATTTCTGAAATCTGGATAATTTTCGTCAAAAGAATCCAGATACCCTAATTCCAGAGAATCCACATTATCATCGTCACAGACATCATAGATGAAGCGCCAGCCTTTATCGCCGGCCAGCCGAACCACATAAATTTCCTGAACGTCGTTTTCCTTCATGATATTGCGCATATGCCAGAGATTGCTCTCGTATTCCAGATCCGTCACACCGAGAGAAAGATACCGATCCAATGAATCCGCGTCGATCATATTCCTCACTACTCTCGCGAGATTCTGCCCAAGCCGGATGTATCCGCGTTCGATGGAATTACGGTACATCTGGTAGCCGACCGACATCATGACGCCGCTGATGAGCAGCGCCGCAAGCAGAATTAAAATGATCAGCCGAACACCCAGTGATCTTCGTTTTTTTATTCCAGACAATATTACGTTAACCATGTAAAACATTATATACGTTGAGCATTGATTTTGTCAGCCTTTCTGGGTGAGCAAAAAACCCCGAACATCCGTGTCCGGGGTTTTTTGTGGTTTGGGAGCGCTTCAAGCCACTGTGTTAATGTTCTGACCGATGCCCGACTTTCCAAGCAGTTGGGTCAACAGATCCGATTGTAGATCCGCAGTCGTGTTTATTACTTTCGCTGTGACAGCGGCGCCGATCTGAGCTCCTAGCGCGGCGGAATTCGCTTCCGTTATGCTGCTTACCAAATCCATCATGGGCATCACCTCCTCGAGCGCTCCTATAGTTATTCTATCGACCTGATATGAGGTTTACTTAAGCGGGTTATCGATGTCAATGAAGCGCGGCGCAAACCGCAGGTCGCTTCATAATAATTTCCTCGTTCCGGGTATTGCGTTTCTCGAATAAATTCGTTGTCCGAGGCCTCCTCATTAAAAAAACCTTTTCAACAGCGGCGCCTTTTTGAGAACGAAGCGCGCTAGCAGGTCGCACACGAGGATTGTCGCGACGAGCGAGGCGGCCCACTTCAAATATATCGATATCGCAAGCGGCTTCATCATGCGGAGCATCGGCATCAGAATGATCAGGTGCAACCAGTATATCGCGTAGGAGTTGGCTTCGAAATATTTCGTGAGATTGTGGATCGGCCCAGACGCCTTCATAAAAACGGACGACAGAAAGAGCGTCATCGACAAACACACAGCGTTATAAGTTATCGCCTCGGCGGTTAGCGCGTAGATCGGGCTTTTGCCCGGCGAGATATAAAACGTGAAGGCGAGCAAAAGGACGCTCGAAACTACCGCGAGAACTCCGCACACTGGGAGAGACGGCGCCCAGCCGCCCCGCTTGAACCAGTTGGAGCGCCATCCATGGACGCCGAGCGCGAAGACGCCTATATAGCCGATGATCCTCGCTGGTTGAAAGTACACGACGTAGCCGAGATTGAGCCACTCTACGGCCGGTTTTACGAACTTTCCCGAAAGGAAATACGTAAGAACCGAGACGACCCAGAGGCCGGCGATAAGTCCGACCGGTGAGGAAGAGAAGAACAAAAACGGCGCGCCGTCTCTCTCCGACACGTCGGCGTACGCGGCGTACACGGCTAAAAACAGGAACAGAGTCCCGAGGAACCAGTAATGGCCCTGCTGGTAAAAGACGCCGAAGAAATACCCCCGAACGAACTCTATTACGCCCGGCGATGGAAGGCCGACAGCCACGAGAGACGCGTGAGCGAAAAACGGGGCCACAAAGACGAGTCCTAATATCCAGGGAATCCCGACGCGCGTGAACTTATCCCTCACAAACGTCCTCGCCCCCCTCTTGTCGAGCGACGGAGGGGCGAAGTAACCGGCGAGGAAAAAGAGCGCCGTCATCGGAAACGAATCGAGAAACACGACGAGGAGGGCAAACTCGAAGCTTTTCTCGCCGTCTATCACGTACCACCACGCAGGCACAAACTCCATATATGTCATGGCGGAGTGAAGCGCGATTACCAGAACGACCATAAAAAACCTCAGCGAATCAAAACCCGTGATCCTCTCCTGTGACGACATCGCGAAAATCCGCAAACGTCAATCGTTTCGTTCTATTTTTTTCAGGAACGGCGTTATCAGATCCATTGGTATCGGGAAGATGGTGGTCGAGTTCTTGTCTACAGATATCTCCCGAAGCGTCTGGAGGTAGCGCAGTTGGAGCGTCATCGGAGAGCGCTCCATCGTCTCGGACGCCTGCGTCAGCTTTTCGGCGGCCTGAAGCTCGCCCTCGGCGGCGATGATCTTCGCGCGGCGCTCGCGCTCCGCCTCGGCCTGGCGAGCCATGGCGCGCTTCATGCCCTCCGGCAGCTCCAGCTCCTTCAGCTCAACGGCGCTAACCTTTATGCCCCACGGATCCGTCCTCTCGTCGATTATCTGCTGAAGCTCGAGATTAATCTTGTCCCTCGACGAAAGCACCTCGTCGAGGTCAGCCCGACCTATGACGGAGCGAAGCGTCGTCTGCGAGAGCTGGCTTGTCGCCATGATATAGTCCTCGACCTCGACCATCGACCTCGACGGTTCGAGAACCCTGAAGTAGACGACGGCGTTGACCTTGATCGGCACGTTGTCCTTTGTTATGACCTCCTGCACCGGGACGTCGAGCGTGACGACGCGCAGGTCGACGCGAAGCGTCCGATCGATGACAGGAATGACTATGACGAGGCCAGGGCCTTTGGCGCCCCACAGGCGCCCGAGGCGAAAGAGCACAAGGCGCTGGTACTCCGGCACGATCTTGATAACCGTGCTGAAGAACAATATCAGGATAAATATTACGCCGATGATAGAGCCGATGATGGACACGCCGTCCAAAAATCTAAACATTTTAACTACTCCTCCCGTGAATTGTACGAATCGTTTTTGTCATAAGGCTCTTTCTGATTTTTTTGCTCTTTTTGTGCCGTATCGCCTGTTCCCATAGGAAATGTCTTCGCCTGAGCGCGTTTAACGAGCCGAACGTGCAGTATCAGCGACGAGACCTCCAAGACCTCTACCTCGTCCCCTACGCCAAGCTCGAGATATGAGTCCGTCGGAAGAACCCTCCAGTATTCTCCGTGGACAAGCGCCATCATGTTATTATTGCCGGTTCTGCCAATCACCTTCACCCTCTCGCCTACCAGCGCGTCCTGGCCGGACGCCGGACGCCGTCTGAGGGCTTTGACAATCAGCCTCATAATGAGCAGGAATACTATGGAGATAACCGCTGTGACGCCTGTGACAAAACCCATAGAGAGGTTCAACAGCTCGCCTCCCTGAGCTCGAAAGAGCATCAGCCCTCCAAAAAACATCGCGCCAATGCCGGCCGCGGCGATAATCCCCATCCCGCCGAATATCAGATCCAGTATAATTACCAAAATTCCGCCGAGCAGGAGGGCTACGCCGGCAAGGTTCACCGGAAGAACCCTCATACCGTAGGACGCTATTAGCAGGAGCACGCCGCCCGTTATGCCCATCACAAAGCCGCCGGGCGCCCTCGCTTCGAGAATAATGAGGAAAACGCCGGCTATAAGAGCGAGATACGCGATGTCGGGCCGCGAGAAAAGCTCGAGCGCTCTCAGCCTCAGCGTCATATCTATTCGCTCAGATTCGCGGTTTTCGAGCGACAGGACACGCGGTTCGCCCTTGATGTCGACGACCCAGCCGTCGAGCTGGTCGAAAAGCTCCTTTTCGTCGGCGGCTATGAAGTCTATCACGCCCTGTTCGAGCGCCTCGCGAGCTGTGAGCGACACGCTGTCCGTCACCATCGACTCCGCGACCTCCACGTTCCGGCCTCGCTCCTGAGCGAACGAGCGCATCATGGCCGTGAGGTCGTTTACTATTTTCGTCTTCATATCGCCATCTTTGATGTCACCCCCTCCCATGACGGGATGAGCCGCGCCTATGTGCGTTCCGGGCGCCATGGCCGTGATATGCGCGGCCTGAGCGATGAACGCGCCCGCGGACGCCGCGCTGGCGGCTGAGGGAGTGACCCATACGACGACAGGGTAGTTCGCCTCCGCTATCCTGCTGATTATGGCGGACATGGAGTCCACAAGGCCGCCGGGGGTGTCCATCTTGAATATCAGGATTTTGTTATCTCCGTCGCCGACAGTTTTGAAGACCGATTCGACGTGCTCCTCGAGCGGCACCCCAACAACGCCGTCAATCTCCGCAATGTAGATCTTGGTCACGCCCGCGGAGTGCGCGGCTACGTCTATGGATACATCGAGCGACGTTACCTCCGCCGTCGCGCCGGGCAGAGGGAAAAACAATATGGAAAGGATCGAAAGCATGATGGCCGCCATGATCGTCAGGCCGCGCGACGTCAGACGAGTCGACAAAGATTCCGGCCAGGTAATTTCAAACTTTGAACGAATATTCGTCATTTCATTAACCTCTCCAGCATGTCGGAAACGGTTCCGACATTTATTATTTCGAGACCTCGCCCGTCTCCTGCGGCAAGATCCCGAGAACTCACCACGACCGATTTGAAGCCGAGCCTTGCCGCCTCCCTCATGCGAATGAGCGACTTGGCGGTGGGCCGCACCTCGCCGGCGAGCCCGACCTCGCCAATAAAACAGGCGTCCACCGGCGTCGGGACATCCCTCAGCGAAGACGCGAGCGCGGCGCAGATCGAGAGATCGGCGGCCGGATCCTGCAGCGTGAGCCCACCGGCAACGTTCAAATACACGTCGCAGTTCCTCGAAAATATACCACATCGCCGCTCTAAAACAGCGAGCAAAAGCTGCATCTTATTAAGTTCGACGCCCCTCGCTGTGCGTTTGGGATATGGAAACGGCGTCGCGCAGGATAGTGCCTGTATTTCCGCAATGAGCGGCCTGGAGCCCTCCAGCGAGACTCCTACCGCGACGCCGGATATCGGGTCGAGCGACCCTGACGAATTGTTCCAATACATTCTGCTCGGGTCGACCACCGGCGAGAGGCCGGCATCCGACATCTCGAATATCCCAAGCTCATCAGTCCCGCCGTAGCGGTTTTTCTCCGCGCGCAACAACCTATGGGACGATGTCCTTTCGCCCGAAAAAAGCAACACGACATCGACCATATGCTCAAGTATCTTCGGGCCCGCTATCTGGCCCTGCTTCGTGATGTGGCCTACCATCACCATCGGGATGGAGAGCGACTTCGCCGTCTCGGAGGCCCTGGAGGCCACGTTGCGAACCTGACTCGGCGAGCCGGCCCATCCATTTTCGTCCTCCAGTCTGAAGCTCTGGACGGAGTCCACGACGATAAACTCATACCCCCCAGCCGCCTCTAACATCGCCTCGAGGTCATAGCCGCAGAGCAAATCGACATTTTTTTCGGATATGCCGAGCCGTCTCGCCCTGAGGGCCAACTGCCCCGAGGACTCCTCGCCGGAGATATAAAGCACACTTCGCCCCGCTCTCGCCATGTGCGCGCAAGCTTGAAGCAGAAGCGTCGACTTGCCCACTCCCGGTTCACCGCCGAGCAGAGCGACGCCGCCTTTTATCCAGCCGCCGCCCAGGACTCTGTCGAGCTCGTCTATCCCGGACGGAATTCGCTCCTCCGGGGAAACGTCGACGCTCGCTATGGGCTCGGCCCTCACAGAAGGGATGTTTACGGCGCGGCCCCCAGGGAGCGGCGCGTCCTCCGCCATCGTACCCCACTCTCCACACCCGGGACACCTGCCGACGAGCGTCAGGCTCATGTAACCGCAGTCGGAGCAACGAAACCTCGCCGCGCCTTTTTTAGCCATATTTAAGTTAACCCGCCAGACTCATACGGCCCTATTCGACGGTCTCAACGGAGCGTACCTCGACTCTTCCGACCGGGACAAATCTGCGGTTCTGCACGCGCAGGACGCCATACTGTCGAGATTCAGGCCTGTTTGTACGGGGGTCGATCGAAAACGTCTCATCGAGGAGCGGTATGCCTGTCACACGCGACAACGCGAGCGAAAGCGACGGCGCGTCGGGCGAGACGGCGTTCACATAAGCCGAGATCGTCCATTTGCCAAGCGCGTATGCTTTCGCGGTCGTCACGATGTCCGGCGTGGACTTCGCGAACATGTCGAGGCCCTTCGACGTCAAGGCCCGTTTGCCCTCTTCGTTTATCTTGAGCGTGCCGTCCTTGTCCACGAGGATGAGGCCCTCGGCGTCCAGAAGAAACTTGTGGGCAGAACCAGGGTAATGAATCACTGTCCCGTTCCTGTTCATCGACGTCGTGCGCCATATAGAGAGCGTGGACATGGAGTCCAGCCAGCTCGCTATGACGCTCGCCCCGCTCGACTCCGCAGTCTGCACCTGCGCGTTGAACTGATATATCGTCATAGCCGGGACGAACATCGAAAACGCGTCGATCCCCCTGCCGCGCAGAAGCCTGACGTTTTCCTCCGCGCCTTTCGCGAGCTTCGGCGACAGTTGATCCGTGATAATCGCCGCCATCTCCGCTCCCTTCGCCGACGCGTATTCGGAAAGGGCGTTCGCCCGCGCGAAGTACGGCAAGTCGAGGGCGAACAGGTATCTGTATGGCATTCCGGTCGATGGATCCTTTACGGCAATGTCCTCGCCTCCCGCAAAAATAACGCAGGGCCCGGACTGCACGCAGAGGCTTTTTAACACCTCATTCAACTCCTGCCCCGCGAAGCTGATTACAATGCCGGCATTCATGCCCTTCCACGTGTTCATCCTTGCGCGAAGCTCAGATATCTCGCCTATTGTGGAGAACATAAATGTTACCTCGCTGCCCCTTATCCCCTCGCGTTGGCGGGAAATTTCCCGCTCCGCCATCCTGAGGCCGTATTTGACCGACTCGCCGAGCGGGCCGTCCCAGCCCTCCGGCGGCGGAATCACGATCACCGGCCACGCCCAGCCCTCGTCAACGCCGAGAAGCGGCGTCTCTCCGCCGCCAGCCGGGCTCGCGTGTCCAGCGGCGCCGAGAAGCAGGACTACGCAAAGCGACGCAAGGGCGAGCGCGTATGTTTTAATTATTTTTTTTGTGCTTTTCCAGTTTTTTCCAAGTAATTTTTTTTCCAGCACAATTTGACCTCCCGACAGAGCGGAGCGTAATTTTTGCCGCCTGCGATAATATAGCATCAATTGTGGTTTATTTGTACGCTCTTCGAGCGATTTTATTATTATGTCTGTCCATCATGCTACTTTAACGATGTTCGTCATTCGTATTTCGCGATGGCTGCCAAGATGACGGCGATAATCGCGAGCGGGACAGCGGACATCATAATCGCCGAAGTATAGTTGCCGCCAGCCGCCTTAAGCAGGGGCGCAAAAACGACAGTGGCCAGGAATTGCCCGCCATTTACGCCGATAAAGGTAAAACCTGTCGCTAGACTATTGAGTTTTGGCCCCACGATATCGGAAATCGCCGCGAGGACAGTTCCAGGCGCAGCCATACCTATCAAACCGTAAATGACAGATCCGGCATAGACTCCAAAACGAGAACCTGAAAAAGCAATAGCCGTTCCTAGCCCCGCGGCGATTAACGCAATGACGTAGATTTTTTTCCGGCCGAATTTGTCTCCGACCCTGCCCAATATTGGTGAGCTCGCGAGAGTGCAGATCATGACTACAGTGCCGGCAAAGGCCGCTTCAGTGGGTTCCATGATGCCTTTTTCCGCGGCGAAACTCGGGATGAAGGTGGTGAGCTGAATTAACAGGTAATTGAAGACCATGAAGGATAATACGGCACACAAGAAGTTTTTATTCCCAAGGAGTTTGCCTATCGCTCCGGTTTCCTTTTCTTCGGTCGGTGCGGATGCGTAAGAACCTTGCGGTTTTTTGATCGTGAACACGAGGACGAAGCTCAGCGCGATTGTGATAACCGCATAAATCATCCATATGTTCTTCCATGTTATAGAGCCGATCAATGCTTGAGTCAGATTGAACGCTACGATTTGTCCCGCCGGCATCCAGATGGCCCAAATTCCCATACCGACGCCAATGTCGCAGGGTGCGATGCTGGTTGCGATAACCACCGGCGCCGCGACGGAGATGAGAATATAACCAAGACCTTCAATAGCTCTGCTGAAAATCAGCATGTTGGCGGATCCTGAAAGACTGCCCATAATAGCGCCAAGCCCAACGAGTATACAAGCGGCCATGCACATCGTTTTTGGCCCGAACTTGTTGATAATCAACGCAGCGGGAACCGCGAAGATAATTCCGACAAACGTAAATACAGACATTAAAATCGCCGGATCCGCAAGACTCATTTCTTGCGCTAGAATCCCCATGACAATGGGAACCTTGAAAAAATTCAACACAACGGACGATCCAACCAAAAGCATAATTATCGCAACGTAATACGTGGGCTGATAGTTAACGGAAGAATTGTCAGTCAAACTAATATCCCCCTTTTTATAATCAATCTATCCGCGCGTCTCTGACGCGGATGTTTCACCATCGATCGCCGCTCGCTCTCGCAACAGTTCGAATGCCCTCCGCGATCCGCCGGTGATACATAGCGTTACACCATACTATAATGGCGGAAGCGATTTATGCGTCGCGGCCACCGGTCCTATGCGCATTGTTGGAACAAAAACGCCGGGATTTTTACTATTCCAGCGTTTTTGTTCACTTCAGTCTTCGTCAATCGGAAAACACGAATTTCGACTCCCTATCGACTGTGGCGTACTCGAAATTGATGGCGTTTTCGGGACAGACGCTGACGCAATTGTGGCAATTGTGGCACGCCCAGTTAAATTTTTTGGCGTTTTGCTTACCGGTATATTCGGCGATCGCCGTGGCGCATACCAGACAACGCTCGATCTCTTTATAGAGAAGTTGTTTTTCCATCGTCGGGACAACCTCGCTTCGCAGGTCGGCGATTCGGGCCCGGGCTTCCCGCACTGGCGTGTCATTTCGGGGAATACAGGTGTTATATTTTTGCTGGTCGATTTCGTCGACCTCGGGCACACTGGACGAAATTTCCGCTTGTCCTTGGCATGACAGTCGCTCCGCTATTGTACGGGCGGCGTTGTTGCCCATAAAAACGCAGCCTGCCAAAGTCCCTTTGCGTGAATGGGCTGTCACGTCTCCGCCGGCGTATATGTCCAGCACATTGGTCAGACCGTCTTCTTCGTCATTAATTGTAACCAGTCCGTTCGCGTAAGTTTTAACTCCGCCGTCCTTTTCCAAAAAACGAGTATCCGGTTCCTGCCCAATCGCGGATATGAGAGTGTCGAAGGCAAGGACTTCTGTTTCGTCATCATCGTATACGGGCGCAAACTTACCCTGCCCGTCGAAAACGCTCAGACATTTGCGAAGGACGATTTTGCCGGCTGAAACGCTTTTGACACCCCAACCTGGCAAAATTTCTATTCCTTCCTCGAGCGATTCGGCAATATCTTCCTCATAAGCGGGCATATCGTAGCGCGATTCCACACAGACCATGGTGACGTGTCCGGCGCCGGCGCGGGAGGCGGTTCTCGCACAATCGGCGGCCACGTTGCCGCCGCCGATTACCACGACTTTTTTGCCGGGGTTTTTAATCGTGCCCTCGACTGCGGAACGCAGAAAGTCCAACGACGGAATCGCCAGATCATCCCTGGGGACACCAAGTTTCATGCATTTTTGCGCGCCTATCGCGATATAGATCGCATCGTATTCGGTTTTGAGGTTGTTGAGCAGGATATCTCGTCCGATTTTGACGCCGCACCGTACATCGATGCCCAGCGACAAAATCGAGTCGATTTCCGCATCCAGAACGTCCTTGGGAATACGGTAGGCGGGGCCGCCATAGCGCAGCATCCCTCCCGGTTTTTCCCGCTCATCGTAAACGGTCACACCATAACCGAGTTTGGCAAGCTGGTACGCACAGGAAAGACCGGCAGGGCCGCTGCCTATTATGGTGACTTTCTGCGGTTTCTTTTCCGCGCGGGTTTCGTGTTTGAGCTTATGCTCTATGCCATAATCGCCGACAAAGCGTTCAAACTCGTGAAGATTGACGGACTCATCCAAATGGCCTCGCGCGCATACATCTTCACAGGGGTGAGGGCAGGCGCGTCCAATACAGGCTGGAAAAGGATTCACCGCGGTGATCGATTTCCAGGCATCCTCAAGGCTACCGCCGTTGCCTACACGAAACATGGCGGCACGAACGTCGTTTTCGGCGAGACAATTTTTGGAGCAAAGCGTGGCGCAATTTGAAAATCGATGCGGGGTCATATCGATTATGCGCGAAGGACATTCGATCGCGCAAATGCCGCAGCCCGTGCATTTTGTTTCGTCGATGTTGACCTTGAACGTGTATGTATGCTGGCCGACCGGCAACATGTTTGCAATTTGAATTCGGTTCATAACTATGACATCCCCCTTCGCCATTAGTGATTTGTGTCGATGCCTAGTGACTGTGCCAGCAGTACGGAGACATCTTCCACTTTTATTTCGACCGAATCCGCCTCGGCGACATAGCGCATCTGATTGAAGCAAACCGGGCAGGCCGTTACCACTTCGTCGGCGGTTTCTTTGGCCTCTGTGAGTCTTTCACTCCCGATGGCGGCCGCAAAGTCCGGGTAGCAGTTGAGCGCGATCTTGCCTCCCGTACCACAGCAGTAAGACCATCTGCCGTGTCGAGGCATTTCCTTTATTTCCAATTTGGGAATCGCGGCCAGCACGGTTCTTGGCGCCGCATTGGCGGAGCTGCGCAGGAAGCACGGGTCATGGAAGGTGACGGTCTTTTTGACGGGACGTTCGGGCTTGATTTTACCCTCTGTGATCAGTTCGGCCAGCACTTCCGTTACATGATACACTTTGAAAGGAAGTTCCTCCCGAAGTGCCTTGGGATAAGCTTCCTTCCACGTCTTGCAGCAGTGGGCGCACGAACATATCACGCGCTCCACGCCAGCTTCGAGCGCGCTGTCCACGTTATGCCGCGCCATTTCTTTGAACAGCTTTTGGTCGCCCGCCTGATTGGCGACCTCTCCGCAGCAGCGTTCCTCTTCCCCAAAGTGGCAGAGATCCAACCCTCCGGCCTGAAGAATACGCGCGTTGGCGCAAGCTATTTTGGGCAGCAGGTACGAGGTGTAGCAGCCGGAAAAATACAGATCCTTTCCCTTGGCGGGCAATTCCGGAAGTGCCTTTGCCCGTTCCTCCAGACCGAACAGGTTGTGCTTCTCTTTCATATTGCCAAGAAGCTCTGGCAGCGGTTCGGGCAGCGCCTTGCCTTCCTCGGCAATCTCTTGGCGCATGGCGAGAATGATGTTCATAGGCTCGTATATCTTGCAGATTTCGTTGCAGACGCCGCACGTCGAGCATGAATACATCTGGTTGATCATATCGTCGCTTATTTCAGCGTCGCCGCGGAATACGGCGCCGGTGTTCAACAGTCTGCCCTTGGCTGAGTGCGAGGTGAAATGATAATACTCAAGAGAAGGACACTTTCTGTCTGGAGACTGCCATTCATCCGGTGGCAGCGAGTTGTTGTTGTGTGGGCAAATTGGCCCTCGTCCTATGCACGCGCCGCAGTTTATACAGATATCTAGCCATGATTTATAGTCATCGAGCGTCCATTTGCTGAAATCCATTTTATTACACCTCCATGTTAAAGGTACCGGGGCTGAGAATATCGTTCGGATCCAAGGCTTTTTTGATAATTCCGCAGAGCTCGTAGCTGCTCATCTGGTTTGTCCAGCCATAATTCGGAATAATGGGCGGAAGGTGCTGTTGGTGTGTGCCGCCCATGGCGCCGAACCACTCGCGGAATTCGTCGCGGCACGCGTACATGGCATCGAATTGCTGTTTGTCGCGCGTGTTGACGAGCGACCACGTCTGCGAGCAGATCACCTCGTTTTTCATGGGGAAGCAGTCGAAAATGGACGGGCGCGGCAGCCCCCAAAGGTTGTGGCGCATGCACGCTTCCTTTATTTTCGCGTATACTTCAGGAAATTTGGAGGTTGGATAGTTCAAACTATCGTATATAAACATGTAGTTCGTTTTGTTCAGCTCGTAGAGACATGTAAACATCTCGTTCGTCAGGGGGTGGGTATTGAAAGCGTGAATGGTCGGCCAAGTCGAGAAAAATGCGTCGCCGGCCTCCGATCCCATCTTCACGCCTTTATATTTCTTCATGAGGTCTTCGACGATGTGTTCCTTGGCGGCGAGTTCCTCCTCGCTGAACGCGTTGAGCGTTATCAACAGCGTAAAGTAGGCGTCATCCGGCAAGCGTTTGGCGGTTTTGTCCTTCGTGATGCTGGACATGAAATCGAATTTCCACCTGTCATTCAGGTGAATGTCGAACAATTCGAGGGATGTCGCTTCGAGCATCGCTTCGGTGACGAGCCCGATCTCCTCTTCGCGCCAGTAATAAGAGCTGCTCCCCCAATGATCGGGCCTCTTCTGGCAAGCGTAGGCAACCTTGGTCACGATGCCGAAAGCGCCGTTCGACATCACGAATAGTCCGACGAGATCGGGACCGTGTATGTAGCGGTAGAACGGTCCAAAGTACGTATTTTCGTACGCAAGTGAGCCAACCGCGCAAATCTCCCCATTTGGGAGCACCACTTCGAACCCTTCCACGAGGTCGCAGTTGCGCCCGTACCGGGTTTTCCCGAAAGCGTTGACCGGTGTGATGGCGGAAGCCGCGACGTTTGGGCCGCAGGTATATTCCGTGGTCGGCAACATCATGCCCTTTTTGAAGATTTCTTGAGAAAGTTTGAAGAAAGAGCAGCCGCATTCCGCAACGGCTTTGTAGTTAACAGGATCGATAGAGATCACCTTGTCCATCAGTGAGAGATCCAGCAACGCGCCTCCTTTCAGCGGACCTCCATGTCCTGTCCCACCGGCATGACCTTTGGGCGTAATATGCACTTTGTATTTATTCGCCGCCTTGATGACCTCGGAGACCTCCTGTGTGTTGCGTGGCATAATGATCATGTCGGCGAATCGGCTTTGCGCATTCCCTAAAAAACAGTTATATGCGTATGATCGGATGACATCTGGTGAAGCCGAAACATAATCCGGCCCCACAATCTGCTGAACTCTTTCATAAAAACTCATGGTTGATTTACCTCCCCGAAAAATTTGAAGCTGTTTTGCGACTGCGAAATACTCGCCTATGCCCTCAAAAAAAAAGCGAGCCTGTGCTCTCCCCAACTCAATCGGAAAATCCCATACCAATTCATCTCCCCCGCTCTCCAAGCGAATGATGTCATTGCAAGGCTTTACACGAAACACGCTCTTTTTTTCGGAAACTTATGTTCATAACGATCCCGCGGAAACCGTTATTTCTTGAATTGTTTCTGAGTTTGCCCTATACTTAGCATACAATCTTTTAGAATTAACTCATAAGAATTAGAGAGTACAGACGTTTTTCAACGGCACTGGCGTAAAACACACCAGACCCTTGCCATCGATGGATTATCGATTATATCCGCTTGGGCGCAAGCGCTAAACTTTGGCTGTCAACAATAAAGTGTGAATGATAAGAACAAAATACACCCATATTCCTCAAACTGTAAAACACATTACATTCGTATGCTATGAACCATTGGATGTATATGAGATCGAGAGGAGGGGAAATTTTGAAAGATCTGAAGATGTGGGAGCACTTCGTTGAAATTTACAAACAGCTCAGCATCTCCAAAGCGGCTCGAAATTTGTTCATTTCCCAGCAGGGTCTCAGCAAATCTATTCAAACACTTGAAAGTATGACCAATTTACCGCTTTTTCGAAGAGACAAGTCGGGAGTTGCGCCAACAGAATGTGCCGATAAGTTATACCCGTACGTGAAACGGATTTTGTCTGATTACAGGGCTATGAATAATGTCATAAACGAATTGAAAAAGAATAAAACGGGTCTTTTGAACACCGGGTATTCATACGGCGTTTTAAGCGCGCTTCCGATCGTCTCGCTGATTATGTCTTTTCGCGTGGATTATCCCGGAATTTCAGTCAAGGCATACGATCTCACCGATGACCTTTGCGAAAACATGCTCGCGGATGAAAAACTGGACATCGCGTTTCTGGTGGGGCCGATCAAGGATAATCGCATAAAATTCAAACTCGTGCTTTCTGAAAGTTACGCCGCTTGGATAAGCGCAGAGCACCCGCTTGCTTCACGCAATGAAGTGTCTCTCGCTGATTTGAAAGATGAACCGATCATATTTGCCGACGAACGTTTCAACGCCAACATGGTGTTGATCGAATTGTTTCGAAAGATGAACGCGGCGCCCAATATCGTCATGTCCCCCATAGAACCCACCACATATCAGTATTTGGCTCAACAAAAACTGGGGGTGGCCATCCATCCGCTGCACTGGGAAAATTATTTGAATCCCAACGAGGAAGTGGTGTCCGTTCCCATTTCCGACCTGGATTGGAAATGGGACGTCTATTATGCGACGAAAACCGGACGGACGCCTTCGCCGGCCGAAATTCTTTTTGAAAAGCATATTTTGCAGTCATTTTTCAGCAAAGAATAAGTTTCGAACAACAATGATGCGTACAGAGCCCGCAGCCTCCGTGTCGTATCGTTCTCGTTCATGAATATGACCATTCCTTTTACAATACATAATTGTATAGGCACAATTATAACCTGAGAGTGAATGCTGTTGCCCTGAGGGTACGCGAGAGGTACTGGCAAAAATCTCTTCTCTGTAGTATTATAAATCTATATATTGCAGCATGAAGAGGTGTTCGCATGAGGATAAGACTCGACGAAAATGATATTTCCCTCGACGAGGCAGTCATCGATGAGGGGCGCGAGGCGATTTATAATGCCGTGAAACGAGTTGCGCTCGGAAAAAACGGAGTGATCATAGACATACTTGTCGACGGCGAATCCCTGAACGACGAGGAGGCTTTTTTTTCGCTCTCCGGGGGCATTGATATCCAGTTCGTCTCCCAGCCGATCAAGGATCTCGTGCCTGAGTCCATCGCCGAGGGCGAGCAATATATTTCACGCCTGGAGAAAGGCCTCGAGGGAGTGGCGACCATGCTCGAGGAGGGCCGCGACCAGGAGGCGCTTTCGCAGTTCGCGAAATGCCTCGAGGGCATCGACTGGCTGATCTCAGTGTTTGGGAAGAGCTGTCTGCTTCTCGCGCTTCGCGCGGAAGATTTCAAGTCGGGCAACTACGACGTGTTCATCGCGTCGTTCAACAGGACTCAAAGTGAAATCTTGTCGTCTATGCAGGAGGGGAAGAATCTCCGGGTCGCGTTCCTAGTGAGGGACGGGCTTTTACCATTGATTGCGAAGTTTTCGGCGTTTTGGGCCGAGGTAAAGGAACAAATAGAGACACCTTTGCAGTGACGCGCCTTCTTCGGAAGAAAAAGGAGGTAGCTTTTTGAATGTAAAAAAGGGTCTCGTGATATTTATAATTCTGAGCCTTCTCGTGAGCGGGGCGGTGCTCTATATGAGCATCGACGCCTGTTCGTTCGAGATGTTCAAAATGGCTGACGCGTCGCGTTTAGCGGTTGCGATGGTTCTTGTCGTATCCGTATGGCTCCTTGACGCCATTAAGATCAAATCGCTCACGATGGCGGCAGGCGAAAGATTATCATTTGCGTTTGCCATGGAGTTGACGCTGATAAATTATTTTGGGGCTGCCGTAACTCCGATGCAGAGCGGGGGCGGCCCTTTTCAGATGTTCATGATGTACAGACGGGGCATAGGGGTCGGTAAATCCGTCGCCATCACGCTGGTTCGCACTATACTCACGATGCTGATACTTGGGCTGGCAATCCCGTTCGCCATTATATTCGACGCGACCGATATGCCAAATATCGGGTGGGGCATGAAGGGTTTTATTTTCTACGTGATCGCGTTTATTATGCTCATGTGGTTAGTGATTGTGCTCAGCCTCGTGCGGCCGAGGCTCATAAAACGTCTCTTCGGCATGGCCGTGATGCTTCTGAAAAAACTCGGTTTCCTGAATCCGCGCCGCGTGACAGGCATCATAAAGTTCGTCTGCTCGGAGATAGACGCATACAACCAGAACATCCGGGATTTCATCACAAGGGGGAGGAGCCATTTCCTTTTGGGCGTGGCCGCCGGCGTCTTGCAGATGTGGGCTTACCTCTCCGTCATGCCTTGCATGATATGGGCGCTCGGTATGCCGGTGATGTATGTCGAGTGTGTGCTGGTGCAGGCGCTTTTTCTGTTCATGCTCTATTTTATTCCGACCCCTGGCGGTAGCGGCGCCGCCGAGGGCGGCGCCGCCATGATTTTCAGCATCTTCGTGCCGTGGAGCGTCGCCGGCGTGCTCGGCGTGGGGTGGCGTTTTATTACGGAGTACACTGGTATCGTTCTTGGCGTCGGCGTCGCTATTAAGGAGCTGGGCTGGGATGTAACGAAAAACATCACAGCAAAGCCGCAGCCGCCGCGCGACGGCGGGGGCGACGATATAAAACCGTGAACACCGGTTATCACCAGGCCGCGACGTCGGCCTGTGAGCTGATTTTCAAGTACAGAGGCCTTCTGTGGGGGATATTCGCCTTCGCTGTTTTTATATTCCCCGTCTCATACTCCGGCGCCAGAACCCTACTCGCCGTGTTTTTTATACTCCCTGGACAAGTTTTGCGCTTCTGGGCCGCCGGCGTCATACCAAAGTATCGCACACTCGTGGTGGGCGCGCCGATGTTGGTCACATGGGGGCCATACACGTGGATCCGCAACCCGCTTTACGCCGGGAACGCGCTCCTCGGCCTCGGCTGGGCTCTTTTGGTGGGCTGGGGATGGGTTGCCGCGTTTGCCGCCGTCTACTTCGCCATTTATTTTATGGCGATCATCCCTTATGAAGAGAGTTTCCTTCTGGAGAAGTTCAGGGATGAATATCTGGACTACAAAAACTCGACGCCGGCCATGATCCCTTTTTTCACAAAATTCCGCGATCGCCTCGCAAGGCAGCATGCCGGGGGAAAATTCGACCTCGTAAAATCATGGTTCATGGAGCGCCACTCTTTGCGAATGAACATACTGGCGACGTTCCTTGTCCTCGTTCGCCTGTTCGCCCTCGACTACTAAAACGCATACCGTACCGCGAATCGCCGGAACCACGCTGTGCTTCATTTCAATCATATTTTCACGTATGTCCCTGCCTTAAGTTATTTCGTCGCGCCTATTATGCTCTGGAGGCGGTAAGAGGAGAAGAGATCCATATCGGAGTAGGGGATGTACATGGTGAAACCCCATGAGTCGCCCGGCGCCATCCTGTCGCGCGTTATGTCCGTTATCCCGCTGTAAGCCTGCCCCTTGTCGTCGCAGAGGTCGAAGGCGACACGCACGGTGTCGTAAGGGTGACTCGATCGGTTGAATATCGTCCCGTAGATAAAAAGCCCGTTTTCGTCCTCGCCCAGCTCGTGCTCCTCGAGCACGAGCTCCGAGTCGAACAGGAGATCAAGCGCTTCGCCGGGCAACGAGGCAATCTCCGGGCCGATGTCCCGGGACGGAAGCTCGACGGCAAAAAACGGCGTGCCGGTCTCGTCTGGCAGCCGCGCGACTATGCCGTCGCCTGGCCTAGGGGCGAAAGCGCTGAATTGAGCTTCATCGTAACGCGACGCAGCCAGGAAACCGGCGAGGAAACCCAGCCCGAAAAAAAAACCGAGGAGGACGGCCGTTTTGGGCGCGAGTTTACTCCCACGTGTCTCCGCCAAGACGTCCAGCCCTCCCAAGCACAGTCATATACGCCGCTTGTTTAAGTTTTTTATGATCAGCAAGTTTCACGTTATAGCCGGTGCTCGCCGAAGCGGGGGCAAACCCGTCGAGGCCGAACGACAGAATGAACCCATTTTTCGCGTTATAAAAGCTGAAACTCGCCCTGAAGCGCACCCCGCTCAGTTCCGGGTTGTAGACGCTCAGCGTCGCGCGCCCGGAGTCGTCTATAAACAGGTTCTCGTAGGCTAGTGACGTGCCAGGTATGGGGCCGGACGACCTGTAAGGCGGCAGCGCCGGCTTCTCCGGCGCCTTTTTTTTCTTCGCGGAGACCTCGCCGGCAAACGAAGTGAGAATCAGGGCTATTAGCAGGATAAAAACAATTATTTTGCACTGGAACCATTTCATCAACGTTCGCCTCCTCAGCCTCGATAACATTATAACGCCTTCCGGCGTCATAGACGCAAAATGTCGGGGAAAAGCTCTCGAATTTTAACTGTTTTATTTTTCAAGGCGTAAACGCGCTTTTGTGCCGAGGCGATTTCGATTATCTTTTCACTTGGCGTCAATAATAAGGAGGTCTTGTTTTTGAAAAACCGTGTTCGGGTCGATTATGGGCACGTCGCTGAGAACGCGCGCAGGATAGCGGACTACAGCGGCAAAAAAATACTCGCCGTCGTCAAAAACGACGCGTACAATCTCGGCATCGAGGGAATTGTAGATACACTGAGGTGTAGCGGGATAAATTGTTTTGCCGTCGCCTCCATGGATGAGGCGCTCTCCCTGAAGGAGTTATTTCCAGACGTCTACGCGCTTGTCTTCAACCCGGCGGACGACGGAGAGATAAAGTCGGCGAGGGAACGCGGCGTTGCCCTGTCTGTGACTGGCGAGAGATGGTTCTACGAACACGCGGACTCTCTTTCGGGGATAGATCTGCACCTCAAAATAAACGTCGGCATGAACCGGTTCGGTATATCGGGCATGGAGGCGGCAAAACGCATCGTGACGGATTGCGGCCGTCTCGGGTTGTCACTCGTCGGGCTGTTCACGCATCTTCCGCTCGCGGAGGAGAGTGATCTCTCCGGCCACGACCAGGAGGTCGAGTTATTCTGCGGTTTTTACGAGCGGCTTTCTCCTCTTTGCGACTTCCAGTTCATCCACGCGGAGAACACAGCGGCTACGCTGCTGCGCGACAGCCGGCTCGATTTTTGCAACTTCGTCAGGCCGGGCGCAATGCTGTTTGGCTGCTCGTCTCGCGAGCGCGTCAACTGGCTCCTTCCCACAGTTTACGTCTCTTCAGCGGTGATTGACCTGCGCGAGGCGCCAAAGGACGGACATTTGGGCTACGGATATAAATTTTTCGCCCCTCGCGACATGACGGTCGCTATCCTTCCGATCGGCTACGGGCATGGCCTGTCCAGGGCCAGAAAAGCGGCGCCGGTGTTCATAAACGGGTCGCCGTACAGGATCGTCAGCAAGATCTTCCTGAGTCACACGTTCGTCGAGGTGGACGGTCGCGTGAAGATAGGCGACGAGGCGGAGATATATGGCGATAACGTCAGGATAGACGACCTATCCTCGGCCGGGGCCGCCAGCAACTCGGAGCAGATGCTCGTCGTGCGCCTGTTGAGGTAGAGCCCGAAAATATGGCCTTGTCCGGGAGGCGCTTACGTATCATCTTAGGCTATTGGCCAGTTTGTGGTTCATCAGGACGAGCATGGACAGTTTTCCCGAGTAAAGTTGAAGCACAACGCCGATCTCTTCGTCCTCCCACAGAGTTACAGTACCGCCGTTTGCTTCTTTCGTCACGGACGGTTTCTCGAATTTTTTCAGGAGATGTTTTTTCAGCTTGCCCTCGTCGACCGATTCCAGGAAGGATATTCGCACCATGACGAGCTGGTCTTTCGTGAATAAAAAATTTACGTCGTTTATGGCGAAGTCGTCCCACGAGAACCCGTCGCCTGATAGCACGAATGTTTCGGAGACTGAGTCACCCTCATGCATAGAGATGTCCTCCGCGTTCATTTTCGACGACGGATCCCCCCATTTGAGCTCCTCGAAGCCTTCGGGCCTGTTCTTAAGCTGAGGAAGCGCCTGGATATCCAACGGCTCCGGCGTCTCCTCCAAGCCGGCGCAGGCCGATATAGCGGTCAATAATATGAACGCTGCCGAGAAAATGAAAAATATCCTGATGAGCGAATTGCGGTCGACAAACATGCGTAATAACCCCCGAACTCGAATTTTTTACCGGCCCTTTGGATGTCGGTTGCGTGATTGTATCATCAAAAGAGGCGAGCTGTCCTCTGCGGGTCGATTCACCTTTTTTTGAATGATGGGCGTCCGAGGTTGTCCGGCGCGGGCTTCTGTGGTATACTCCTTTGGTTGTTCTGGCGTCTGCTTTAATTGCGCCGTAAAGGCGCCTAAACTATAGAAAATTACAGTTTCGGGAGGTGTAAACGCGTGAAAAGGACATATCAGCCTCACAATACGCGCAGGAAGCGCAAGATGGGCTTTCTCGTTCGTTCCGAGTCCTCCAGCGGCCGGAGGATACTTCGTAACCGCAGGCGCAAGGGCCGCGGCAAGCTGGCGGTTTAAGAGCGCAGTGCTTGCCTGAAACGTTGATGGCCCCCCGCTTCCCATTCGGCCCGTCCTTTCGTTTGAAAAAGGGTTGGGAGTTCGACGCGGTTTTCCGCACCGGCCGTCAGGGAAAGGGCGAGATGGTGCGGCTTTATTTTTTGCGCAGACCCGGCGAAAAAACAAGGGTTGGCGTAACTGTAGGGAAAAAGATCGCAAACGCCGTGAGGCGCGCCCGAGGGCGCCGTATGTTGCGCGAGTCGGCGCGAAGGCTGTTTCCTTGGCTTGATGGCGGCGTGTGGTTTGTGTTGTCGCTTCGTGAAAAGGCCCTTGAGGCGAACGCGGTCTCCGTGTACGCGGATACGGCTCGCCTCCTGAATCGCGCCGGGTTGCTGAATGACGATTGGGGCGGCGAAAATTGGTCGGCGGACGTCTCGCGGTTTTTTTAATAAGGCTCTATCAGAGGTTCATATCGCCTCTGATAGGTTCACACTGCAGATTTTACCCAACATGTTCGCAATACGCCGTCGAGGCGTACGAAAGGCACGGTTATCTCAAGGGGACGTTACTTGCGATATGGCGAATCGTGAGGTGCGGCCCGTGGCACAGCGGCGGATTCGACCCAGTGCCGGAGGACGCGGATTTTGGGAAGTTGTTTCGGGGAAGGTGAATAAGTGAGTATATTCAGCGATATCTGGAGTGCGGGCGGGGCTTTGCTGTTGCGCATACTCGAGTTCTTTCAGCAAATAACCGGCTCTTACGGCATAGCGATAATAATGTTGACTTTGGCCGTTCGCCTTCTGCTGTATCCGCTGTCGCAGAAGCAGATGGTCAGCATGACGCAGATGCAGAAAATACAGCCGCGCCTCAAGCACCTGCAGGAGAAATACGCGGACGACAAGGAGACGCTTCAGCGCGAGATGATGCGTCTATACAAGGAATACAACGTCAACCCCCTCGCGGGCTGTTTCCCGCTGCTCGTGCAGTTGCCCGTCATGATCCTGCTTTTCCGCGCTCTTATGAACTACGAGGTGGCGGACTCGGTCTTTTTGGGCATCCGGCTCGAGAAGAGCGTTCTCTACGGCATTGCGGAGGCGCTCTCCGTCCTTCCGGATACGGGAGAACCCGGCATCTGGGCGGTTCTGACAGGGAGTTTCGCCAACCCCGCCGGTCTTCTGGGCGTCTCGCTATACTTGCCGAGTCTGATCCTGATGCTCTTTATCTGTTTCCTCACATGGTTTCAGCAAAAAATCTCCGGTGCCGCGAACAACCCGCAGATGGCGTCGATGAACGTCATAATGCCAATTTTCATGGCTTTTATCTGCCTCTCCCTGCCGGGAGGCGTGCTGGTCTATTGGGGAACATCGTCGCTTATCGGCATTGCCCAGCAGTGGTTCGTGATGCGCAAGACGAAGGAATTGCTGTCGACGAAACCAGTGCTGTACAAAAACAAACCGCTCCAGGGAAAAACGGAGCGGAGCGTCGAGTCGGCCCAGGATGAGGACGACGAGTACGAAGATGACGATGAATACGAGGACGATGAATACGAGGACGACGAGTACGAGGACGACGAAGACGAGTATGACGAGTATGACGACGATGAGGACAAAGGCGAGGTAAAAAAGAAATGAAAGATTTTACGGACAACGAAATCGAAACTACTCTCGCGCCTCCGCAGAGTGAGACGATGCTTTTGGAGGCGGCGAGCGTCGAGGCAGCCACCGCACAAGCCGCCGAACTTTGGAAGGTTTCGGCTGACGATATCGAAACGGTCGTGATAGAGAGCGGCAAGCGGCTTTTTGGTCTGCTTGGGAAAAAACTGAAGGTTCAGGTGAGTACAAAGGCCCCTATGATGTACCTTCAGGCGAGGGACTTCGCCGGGTCGATAATGAAGCAGTCCAGCCTCGACCTCGACGTGTCCGTCGACGCGGAGCGCACGATAAACATCGACGGAGAGGACTCGGCGATCGTGATAGGCAGGCACGGAGAGACGCTGAAGGCCCTCGAGTTTCTTACGAACCTGATATACCGCCCGGATCAGAATATGCCTAAAATAAGGCTCGACTGCGGAGGTTACAGGGTCAGGCGTGAGGAGAGCCTCATCCGCCTCGCGGAATCCGTCGCGAGGGAGGTTCTTCACAAACATACGCCGATCAGCCTCGAGCCGATGTCGAGTTGGGAACGCAGGATCATCCACATGGCCCTTCAGAGCAACCCTGGAATAAATACTTCTTCAGAGGGCGAGGAGCCGCTCAGAAAAATTGTGGTTTATCCGAGCGCTCGCGCAGAGAAACGCGGCAGAACCTTCAGGAAAAAGCGCTATTAAAGCGTCGGGCTGTCGATAATGTACAGGACGCTCTTCAGCATCGGCGGTGTGAACGTCGATTCATACTACGTTATATGGGCCATCGCCCTTTGTTTGATGATGTACTGGACGAGGCGGCGCTGTGTATCTTCGTATGGTATTTCGTTTGACGACGCGAGCGACGTGCTTCTCTGGACGATATTCGGCGTGTTTATCGGCGCGACCTTAGGCGGTTATCTGGACAACTGGAGCAGATACACCGACTCGCCAAGATCGATGCTCTACATATGGCAGAGTGGGGTCTCCTCGGGGCCAGGTTTTATCGGCGGCGGTCTCGCCGGGCTGTATAAACTCAAGAAGCTCTCCCTGTCCGTAAACTGCTTCGCCGATGCGGCTGCGGCGCCATGTTCATTCATGCTGTTTGTCGGAAGGTGGGGGTGTTTTCTCAACGGTTGCTGCTCGGGGGTGGCGACAACGTCGATGTGGGGGGTCTCGTTTCCCCAGAAACCGTTGGTAAAGGTTTTCCCCTCCCAGCTCTTCGAGTCGTTCGCGGCGCTTTTTATCGGGCTTTTGCTCGTCCTCCTCGAGAGGATGCTGCACAGAACCCCTGATCGGGTTTCGCGCGGTGCGATATTATGGCCGAATTTTCTGATACTTTACGGGGCATACAGGTTCGCTTTCGACTTCATCCGCGCCGGCGACAGGATTATTGGCCTGAGGGTGGGCCAGTACACCGGCCTCGTGGCGATATTCGTCGGCGCCGCCTGGCTCGCTTTTTCGATCGTTCGAAACAGACGGAACGGAAAAATCGCCTGCGGCGGGGCGCGGGATGCCGCGTAAAGACGTGAATTTCGACGAAAAGGCGCCTTGGTGGAGCGGAGGGCTGTATTTTTCTTGCGCGTCCTGCGGAACCTGCTGCGGCTGCGAGCCCGGGACTGTGAGTTTCACGAGTGACGAGGAGAGCGTCATGGCTCGATCTCTTGGGATAAACATTGCGGAGTTCAGGTCGCTGTATGTCTGGACGAAGCACGGGGCGCCGTCGCTTCGCGAGCTTGCGAACCTCGACTGCGTTTTTCTCGAACGAAACGCTAATTTATGCTGGTGCCGTATTTACGAGGCTCGCCCGGCCCAGTGCCGGACGTTTCCATTCTGGGCCGACGCGCTCAGGAGCAGGTTTTCGTGGGATCGCTTCGCGTCGTCGTGCCCTGGTATGAACAGAGGCGTTTTTTTTGATCGCTACGAAATCGCGGAACGACTCTCCAAGTCTCCGTTGTAACAAGGATAAACTCGCACTAAAGCCCTCTCATAATAGGCAAATAAGGAAACAGCGCTGTTCGCCTGGGGATCGACAATCATCTGCCCTCGCGCGGCGAATTGGCCATGCCTTATACCCCGATAAACCGCCTGCCCTCAGAAATGCCGTATTTGGCGGCGAACTCAGCGCCGTTCAGCTTAGCCTCGCCTGAGACACAGAGGTTTGTCAGAAGAAGCGCGCCATCGGCGCCCTGAACCAGGATGCCGCTCTCGTCGACGCTCAATATCCGCCCGGGCGCCCCGCCGGTTGAAGTGGCGCCGTATTTTTTACAGCCGTAGGCCCGCACCTCGGCGCCGTCGTCCATCCTGGTCACACCGCCGATGCCTGGGTTGCCGGCGCGTATCCTGCGGCTGTTCATCTCGACTGGGTCGCTCCAGTCCAATACGAGATGCTCGCGTCCTAGCGGCGGGTCGTAGCTCGACGCGGAGTCATCCTGCTTTATTCTCGGAGGGTTCCCTGACGCGACGAGACGCACCGCCTCACAGATGGCCGACAGACCCAACGGGTATATTTTTTTGAAGTATAGGCTCTTGAAATCGTCGTCATCCGATATCTCTACCCGCTTTTGCACGACCACGTCTCCCGTGTCCATGCTCTCGTCCACAAAATAGATCGACAGCCCCGCCGCCGTGTCCCCAGAGAGGATTGTCCAGGGGAGAGAGCTGATTCCCCTGTGCAGAGGCAGCAGGGAGGGGTGGAAGTTTATCGCGCCCAAGGGGGCAACATTCGCGAGCGACTTCGGCATATACAATGTCACGAACGCCATGGCGATGAGGTCAGGCCTTCGCTCGGAAACCCACTGCGCGACGTCCGGTTTTTTAAGGCTTCCGGTTCTCACGCAGTCTATTTTTAAATCCCTCGCGACGGTCTCGACCTGATCCTCTCGATCCCTGTCCGATGAGCCAACCACGGCGCCCACGATCTCAGCGCCGTCCTTTGCGAGCGCCAATAGCGCATCGGCGCCGAAAGCCTTCTGTCCAATCAACAACAAACGCATCGCGCGACCCTCCTTGGGTATAAAATCAGATTCTTATGCAACGGAAACCTTTTCAGTAAAATATGAATGGATTATTATATTGTAATTATACCCGATGCCGGCCGATGGAGAAAGGGGTGTCGTCGTTCGGATCTCGGGACGATTCGGACACATGATATACTGACTTGTGAGAACAATATATCGACTTGGGGATGAAAAAATGTATCTTATCATCAACGACAGCACATCGCCGCAGTTCAACCTCGCGTTCGAGGAATACGCGCTGACGGGGACGGATTTCGAGGCCGTCGTCCTCTGGCGGAATTCGAAGGCAGTGATAATCGGCTGCAACCAAAACGCTGTGGAGGAGATAGACCTAGAGTACACCCGTAAATACGATATACCAGTCATCCGCCGTCAGTCTGGGGGCGGGGCTGTGTTCCACGACCTCGGCAACGTGAACTTCACCGTCATACAGAATGTCCGGGAGGGCGACTTCAACAACTACGACCTCTTCACTTCGCCGATAATCGGATTCCTGGCGACGCTTGGCGTGCATGGCGAGCGCCAGGGTCGGAACGACCTCGCCGTTGACGGCGCGAAATTCTGCGGCAACGCGCAGGCCGCGAAAAAAGGGCGCATCATGCACCACGGATGCATACTCTACAGCGCCGACTTCTCGGATCTGGTCGGCTCTCTCAGACCTCGCGACATAAAATTTGAAAGCCACGGGGTAAAATCCGTCCGCAAGCGCGTTACGAACCTGATCGATCACATGAAAAGCCCAATGCCAGTCGAGGAGTTTTTATCCGGCCTGGCCGGCTACTTTATGGAGCACACGCCCGGAATCGAGCGATACGAGATGACGCCGGAGGACATTGCGTCCACGGCGTTGCTCGCGCGGGAAAAATACTCCACGTGGGATTGGAATTTCGGAAAATCCCCCTCCTACAACATGGAGCGCTCCAGGCGCTACGACTTCGGCATCGTCGACTTAAAGCTCTTTGTCGAGGGCGGCATGATAGAGGATATGCATATATACGGCGACTTTTTCGGGACGGAGGACAGGGGCGGTCTGGAGAAGGCGATGCGCGGTACTCGCCACGATCCGTCCGCGATAAGGGCGGCCATGGAGGACGTCGGCATCGGCGGCTATATTGCCGGAATGACGCTGGACGAATGGATCGACCTCGTATATTGACACTTCTGGCCGCCCAGGGTAGCCGCATCAAAACTTTGGCTATATCATGCTGAAAATGTTGACGTCATTCTAATTTTGTGTCTGATAATTTGGGAGGGCTCTCGTGGATTCTGTGGAAATCAGATTTCAATATATCGAGACTGAATACGTGAAAGCGGAGAGGAAATACCTGTTTGCCGGCAGGGTCTTGAGCAAATTCATGATAGTTTTTATCCCGCTGTTTTTCGCGTTTTCGTTATATTCTTTCATCGCTTCCCGCATGAGTCCATACGTCAGTATTTTCTGCCTCGGGGTCTCAGGCGTTGGGATATTGTTTGAGCTTACGCTATATTTTTATGTCCC
>JAITOY010000069.1 GCA_031289775.1 Synergistaceae bacterium | reverse complement strand
GTAAGCATCATCATACCAGCCAGGATACCGATGATAACGATGACTATCAGAAGTTCAACCAGTGTGAAACCGCCCTTGCGCGCACTCATGATGTTTTTCATTTTCATAATTCCTCCAGTGTGTCAGTTTTTTTGAAGCGCTATCCTTTGTGTTTCCCCGTGTTAGAATCATCAAAAAAAGTCATTCTGTAAAAAAGCGCCGTTTGTTTCCCGTCCTTCTCCATACGTCCCTCTCTCAAACCACCTCCTTGATTTCTCCGGTCGTGTTGGTTTACCGCCGCTACATGAACTGCTGCATCGACTGAAGCAGCGGTATGAATACCGATCCTACCACCAGGCCGACAACTCCGCCGACCAAAACTATGATGAAAGGCTCTATGATGGAGGTGAGCGACTTTATCTTCTCGTCCAGCTCCACGTCGTACCAGTCCGCGACCTTGGTCAGGACTTCGTCGATGTTGCCCGTCTCCTCGCCTACGGCGACCATGTGGGCCACCATGATCGGGAAAAGCTTCTGTTCTTTCAAGGTCACGCTCATGAGGATGCCGTTTTGCACTCTCTCCCTCATGGTGGAGAACGCCTCATGCACAACTACGTTATCCGCTACGCCCGCCGACATCTCTATCGAGTCCAGTATGCTGACTCCAGCTGTCACAAGAGTCGCAAACGTTCGGAACGACCTTGCCATGATGCCCTTGAAGATGATGTCCCCGGCTATCGGAAGCGTCAGCTTCCTGGCGTCGAAGAAGTGCCTCCCTGGCGCCGTTTTGCCAATGGCCTTCATCAGAAAGTGGCACGCTATAAAAGGCACAGGCAACAGAAACCAATAAGCTCTCAGAAAGTCTGAGAAAGCGAAAATCGCGGCTGTCAGCGGCGGCAAATTCGTCATGCCTATGCCGGCGAAGGACTTTCTGAACAGCGGCACTATGAAGATACAGAGCGCCACGAGAGCCAGAGCCGTTACCGATATGATTACCGCCGGGTAGACCATCGCTCCCTTTATTTTTTTCTGCAGAGTGTGCTGGGCCTCCACAAAAGCCGCGAGCCTCGTCATACAGACGTCTAAAACGCCGCCTTCCTCGCCCGCCCTCGTGAGCGACATCTCGAGGTTCGAGAAAATCTTCGGGAACCTCGCCATCGCAGCAGTCAGCGTAACTCCGCTGCTCACAGCGTCTCTCATGGAAGCTATGGTCGCGGCCAGAGTTTTGTTCTCCGTCTGCGAGGAGAGGAGTTCGAGCGTGGCCGCTACAGTGATCCCCGAATTTACCATCGTCGCCATCTGCTTGAAGATTATACTTTTGTCACGGATGGTAACCTTCTGCTGGAAAAGACTCTTTTTGGGATAACGCGAGTTATCCGCCCCAGAACTAACGAGGGATCCTGCCGACGCGCCAGCCTCGAGCTGGATTGGCGACCAACCCTGATGCCTGATCCAGGAGAGCGCGTCTCCCTCCGAAGCGGCCTCGGTCGTTCCCGTGTTAATCATGCCAGATTCCGTCCTTGCCCGGTATTTAAAGATCACTACTTTCACCTCCCGTCACCCAGTCTTCCCGTTTCTTTGGTGAAGATCGTGTGGCTTCTTTGTGTCTATTATTATAAGGACATTCGTGCGAGTTGCAATAGGTCTAAAGACTCATATTAATCTTGGAACAAAAGGGATGGCAGCGTCGCGAGACAGCTCCAAGACATGGTGAAGGCGCGCTATGAGAGCTATTATGGGTCATCGTAAAAGATGAGTTGAAAACCAGGTCAAACGGAGAAATATCGACAATCTGTAAATGATAAACGGTCCCGGCTTTTATTGGGTCGCCGGGACCGCAGGTCTCTATATGGCCAATATCCTAGTCCTTATTTATATGTACTTATCTGACGGACATATAAAAGGTTTTGACCGCGGTGAGGTCGGTATCTTTATTCGATCCAGTCTCCGTATATACGCCGCCGTTTTTCGCCAGCTTCTCCTTGGCCTTTGTGGTTATATCCGGCGAGGGCGTGAGGCCGTAAAATATCTTATCGCCTATCTTCTTCACGGTTACGTCGCCTTTCACGTAGTTGCCCGCGAACGACTTGTCGACGTATTTGTTCAGCAGCGACGTGTTGAAGTCGGCGCCGCCGACGCCAGTCGCCACCTGGTCGGGCCATTTGTCGTTGTCTGCGTAGTAGAGCAGAGAGGATGACTTCAATAACCGGAGGTCGTTTACCAGCTTCGACGCGTCCGCGCCGTCCGTCGCGGAGCCCATCGTGAGCATCATCATGCCGGCAAGAATGCCTATTATGACGATAACTATAAGAAGCTCGACTAAAGTGAAGCCGCCTTTGCGTGTTTGTGTAATTTTTTCCATTTCCTTGTTTCTCCTAATAATGTTGTTCCGTAGTACCCGCCGCGGCAGTCCCGCACAAAGCGGGCGCCGTTGGCGTCGGTCCATGATCCTGAAGAGCGCGCGCGGCGCGATCGCGTCAATCCGCGGAGATTCCCCCTTTCATAATCTGTCACGTACGCTTGAAAATTTTGCGGTATGATGCAAATTATCGCGTCCGTCATCACAGAGGCCGCCTGGGTTTTAATCGGCGTCCAACAGGCCCCTTGCGTAAGATCGGCGTTTCCTGAGGCCGACCGGCTGAACCGATGCCTGTGAAAAGTTTGACGGTTTGGCAGCAGATGTGATTCCCTGATATATATGGAAGTGAAATTTCCTAAGACGACGCCATGTCGCGGAGTTAATATCATGGAGAACTATCATTGCTTTGTTTCCTTGCCGCCGAATATGAAGACATCGACCCTGTTACGCCTATTATTATAAGGGAAAAAGCGTTAAACGCAATGGGTATATAGGATCATATTGGGATCGCCTTTCCTTGAAATCGCGGTAAATAATGCTGGAAGAAACCGAAACAAACGTCTATACTACGATACGTTGAGCTGAGCGGCACATAATAAATGAATTCAATGAGGGGAGCTGGCGCGGATGTCCTCTTGGAATCTGCCAAATCTACTGAGTATGTCTCGAGTTTTCCTGACCCCGTTCGTGATTGCGTTTCTCGCGGTCAGGGGGCAGTTTGGGACGCTGTACGGGTTTGACGTCTGCGACATATTGGCCGGCGTCGTTTTTATCGCGGCTTCGATAACGGACGCCGCTGACGGTTACATCGCCCGAAAAAGAAAGATAGTGACGAACCTCGGGAAGTTCATCGACCCGCTCGCCGACAAGATACTGGTGGTGGCGGCGCTCATCTCGCTCGTGCAGCTGAGGCGCATCGAGGCATGGATGGTGGTGGTCATAGTCTCCCGCGAGTTTATCGTATCCGGCATCAGGATGGTTGCCGCCGTGGAGGGGGTTGTGATACACGCGTCCGCTGGCGGGAAGATCAAGACAGTGAGCCAGATAATCGCCATCGTCATGATGATCTTCAACATCCCGTACGCTCTGCCCGTGATGTGGATCGCCATGCTGCTCACCGTCTGGTCGGGCTGGGACTATCTCGTCAAAAGCAAGGAGTTTTTCAGGTAGGCCGGCCGGGCCGGCAATATTTTCGTACTTTTTGCGGGCTGGGGGGTTTGCAATTAGAATAATGGGCATATAATAACCTGATAGTTTCTACAAATCTGAAGCTGCGTAAAATTAAGGAGGTCAATTCATGCAAAAGTTCGTCTGTTCCGTGTGTGGTTATATTTACGAGCCTGCTGCGGGAGATCCGGACTCTGGTGTGGCGCCGGGGACGCCGTTCGACGACATCCCGGACGATTGGGTGTGCCCGATCTGCGGTGTAGGAAAAGACATGTTCGAGCCTGAATAGACAGGACAAAATCCCGGTGTTCGTCGTGGAATACATAATAATGTGCCATCAAAAAAGCCGGAGCCGGACAAGCTCCGACTTTTTTTGACGAGAGCGGGCCGCGTCTCGGTTTAATCCGGCGTTCAGAGGTTGTCTGGCTTTCAGCCGGCTCGTTTCAGGCCAATGACGATAAATCAGCCGTCCTTTAAAAGTTCGTCCGCGTACCTGACGAGTTCGTCGTCGAGTATGGCAGAGTCGCGGCATTCGAGCGTCAGCGTCGCCCCGTCAGCCTTCATGGCAAGGACTGTCCCCATGAAAGGACGCCGCTCGATCACTGCCTCGCGTCCGTATGTCGTGAATTTTCTGTAGATCTCGCCTCCGAATAGTCCGCCCTGGTCGCGCGGCGGCGGCGCTAAAGGCACATTATGCCAGGACGCCCCCTTGCCCTCCATTAGCGTCGCTGTGATAGAGGCGCCGGTTGCGGTTTTATAGGTTCTCTCGAACCATGTGCCTTGGTTTCCAGAGACCGCCTCCAGCTGAACAGTCTTGAGCTCTCCGCTCTCCCATCCTTCCGGGGTTCCCAACGAGGCCGCGAGGGCGAAACCCCGCGATATGAGAAGCGCGGCAAGAATAATCGTAACTGTCAACGCCCTTTTCATGTATCCAAACATGCCAAACACCCCCTCCATTCGAATATAATCGATATGATACCATGTTATGGAAACGCGGCGCGCAAACAGCAAACAAAAAAACAAGGGGCGAAATCATTGAAACGGACATTTTTAATATTCGTGTACGGCTGCCAGATGAACGCATACGACGGAGACAGGCTTCGCGGCGCTATGAAGGACATGGGCTGGAGCGAGTCGGACGACGTAATGGATTCGGACGTCGTGATTTTCGTGACGTGCAGCATCAGGGAGAAGGCCGAGCAAAAAGTGATGAGCGAACTGGGCAGGTTCAGGCCGCTCTGGGAGAAAAACCGCAGGCCGTTCGTCGCGCTTCTTGGATGCATGGCGCAGAGAACCGGTCTCGATGTCGCGAAAAAATTCCCCTGGGTGAGGGTCATAGCAGGCCCAAGGAGCCTCGGCCTCGTGCCGATGTCCATAGCCTCGGCGTTGGCCGGAGGCGGCCCCTTTATCTGCCTCGACTCGCCAACAGAGCTCGACGACCTGTCCTGCGCGCCGGCTCGCGCGAATAACGGGCACAAGGCCTACATAACGATAACTCACGGCTGCGACCAGTTCTGCTCATACTGCATTGTCCCATACGTCCGGGGCAGGTTCGGGTCGCGCGCCCCAGGCGAAATATTGAACGAGGCCCGCCGCCTCGTCGAGGCCGGAGCGGTCGAGCTGACCCTCCTGGGGCAGAACGTCAACTCTTATGGGAAGGATTTTGCCGCAAGCAAAAAAAACTACAGCTTCGCGAACCTGCTCTCGGACGTCGCGTCTATAAACGGCCTGAAACGCCTGCGCTTCACGACCTCGCACCCGGTCGACTTCACTGACGACATTCTCGACGTCATGGTATCGCACCGCGGCATCTGCCCTGGTATAAACCTGCCTGTGCAGGCTGGGAGCGATAAGGTGCTGAAGGAGATGAACAGGAAATATACAAAGGCTCAATACGTCGACACGGTGAATAAAATCCGCGCGTCTCTGCCGGAGCTGGGTCTCACGACCGACCTGATCGTGGGTTTTCCCGGCGAGACTGACGAGGAGTTCGAACAGTCGCTAAAGCTGATAGAGGAGACGAGGTTTGACCTCGTCCACTCAGCCGCGTATTCGCCGCGCGAAGGAACCCCAGCCGCAAAAAGGACGGATCAGGTGCCGCCGCCAGAGAGGGCGAGGAGGCTCGCGCTCGTCAACGAAACCCAGTCGCGCGTATCCGCGGAGATAAACGAGGCTCTCGTCGGCCGCTCCTTCGAGGTGCTTCTCGACGAGGCCGCTCCGAAAGGCGAAGGACTCCTGCAGGGGCGCACGATCACCGACAAGGTCGTGCTCGTAAAAGCGAATCCGGCTATGGCAGGAACCGTTCGCGAGGCCCGTATTACCGGTTCGAGCCCGTGGTGTCTCGACGGAGAGCTGCTGTGAGAGATTTTTGGCGGGCACTCGAGACGTCTCGGTATAAGGGGCATATTTTTATGACTGCCGGCGCCGGTCTCGCCCTTTTTGCCATTTTTTTAGTCGTTCTCCTGCACGGGAAATTTTCCCCCATGGCTTTGGAGACAGACAATGCGGCGCCGCCCACGCCCGAGTTCGCCGAGAGCTCGCCCTACCCTGACGACGAGTATTTTACGAGGCCGGCCGGCAACTGGGTCGTCTACGTCACAGGAAGCGTAATGAGGCCGGGCGTCTACGAGGTTCCGCACGGAAGCAGGATGAACGACGCCGTCAGGATCGCTGGCGGATTCTCCGTGCGCGCCGACCCGGAGGCCGTGAACCTCGCGGAGAAAATCGAGGACGGCGTTCATATAAGGATACCGCAACGAGACGCCACAGCCTCTGAGACCGTGCAAAATAATCCTTCAGGCTCTTTATCTATAGTTCAAGAGCCCCCATCGCCTGTCGACGCGGGCGGCGCAACTAGCGGCGCGCCAGTGATTACAAGGCCCAAAAACTCGAAAAACCCGGCAAACGATCAAAAGAGTGAGAGCGCGCCGGGCAAAATCGACATAAACAGCGCGGCCGCGGAGGAGCTTCAGTCGCTCCCAGGCGTTGGGCCGTCGATTTCAGCCGCCATAGTCGAATATCGGAGCGCGAACGGGCCCTTTTTCGATACGTCAGACCTCATGAAGGTCAGGGGAATTGGACAGAAGCGCTTTGAGGCTGTCAGGGATCTCATCACAGTATCGAGATAATCGCCCGCCGGTCAACTTCGACTCGCCCCTTTCAACGGCGCCGGCATTTTTGCCGCTTTCGTGCTGGGTTTTATTTTTGTTCCTCCGCGAGACGTTTTGCTTTCCGTTCTCCGCCGCTCTGCCGATATCGCTTCTCGCGACGGCGGGGTGGGGGGTTTTAGGCACGCGCAGGCCGAACAAGGCGTCTGGGCCGGCGGTGTCGGTTCTGTTTTTCATGGCGCTCGCCGGCGCGCTGTATATTTCGCTCTCCCGGGAGGGAGCGGAGAACTTTAACTATGCGTTGGGGCTCGCGAGCCCGCCGATGTCTGTCGAGTCGAGCGGAACAGTAATAGACGACAGGGAGTGGGGTTTCGGCAGAGTCGCGCTCCTGGACTCACCGAAGGGAAGATATGTGTTGAAACTCGACGCCGTTCCTGACGGCCCGCCCGATTTTACGGCAGGCGATCGCGTGTCGTTTTCTGGCCGCCTCGGGCCCTTCAAACGAGCCCTGGATGGCCGGGCGTTCGACGAGTATCTTTATTGGAGAGCGCAGGGAGCGGTCGCCGCGATCACGCGTCCCGAAGCGAGACGTCTTGGGGTCTCCAGAGGTCTCGTCTCGTGGAGAACATCGCTTGCCTCTCGCATAAAGAAGGCTCTTCCGCCGCGCACAGCCGGTTACGTACTCGCGTCTCTCGTGGGCGAGAGGGACAGGTCGCTTTCAGACCTTCACAAGTCTGTAGGAACCTCCCATCTGCTTGCCGTCTCAGGCGCCCACGTGGCTATAGTATTTGGAATACTCTGGTTTTTCCTGAAGGGCGTCAGATCGAGGCTCTACATTATAAGCGCGCTCGTATGGCTGTATGTCGCCATGACTGGGGCCGCGCCGAGCGCTATGAGGGCCGCGTTTATGATTCAGCTCGTTATCGGCGGCCGGCTCATCGGCCGCCGCGGAAAACCCTTCAACTCGGTGTGCGCCGCCGGGGCGATAATGCTCATCCACAACCCCTGGCTCTTCGACGACGTGGGGTGGAGGTTATCCATGCTTGCCGCGCTCTCCATCACATCAACGGGCTCGATCCAGACGAGGGCGAGGTTTTTTTTAGCGTCCGCCCTCGTCTGGCTCGCCACCACTCTTCAGGCCTCATGGACATTTGGAGGTTCACCCTTAGTCGGCCTCTTCGTAAATATTTTCGCGCTGCCGGCGTTCGGGGTTCTTTTCCCTCTCGCGTTTGCCCTGTCCATGCCGTCGCTCTTGGGCCTCTCCTTCGGAGTTTACGCGGCCGCGATACCGGAGTTCCTGTTTTTGAGATGGGAGCGCTTTTCGCTCAACCTTCTGGCGCTCTGCCCCTGGAACGTGGATTTCTCGGTTCCGCTGCTCCTCTTGGGCATAGCGGCGCTCGTTTATTTTTTCGGACGCGCCTGCGGATTTGGCGGGACGCGGGCTTGTTTTGCGAGCGGTATAAGTCTGTTCGGCGTATTTGCGCTGCTGTTTTTAGTGTAAAATACCGCGCATGAGAAACAAAATCGCCGGTTTTGCGCATGTCCGCGAGGAGGCCAGACCAGCGTCCCTATTTTATCTCGAGGAGGCTTTTGTTTAAATGCTTCTTGTACTCGACATAGGCAACACAAACATCGTCGTCGGGGTTTTCGACGGCGACTCCCTGACAGGCCACTGGAGGCTGTCGTCGTCTGACCGCACGAGCGACGAGGCCGGGATCCTCCTGCGCAGCCTCGTCTTCCGTGAGGGTCTGTCCGACGCCGTCGACGGCGCGATCCTGTCGAGCGTCGTGCCAAGACTGGAGGAGGTATGGTACGAGGCTATTTGCGCCTATCTGGGCGTGAGACCTGTGGTCGTCTCGCGCCACATAGACCTCGGGCTCGATGTCGACACGGACAACCCGGACGAGGTTGGCTCGGACAGGCTCGTCAACTCGGTCGCCGCGATGACGAAATACGGGCGCCCGATCATCACAGTCGACCTCGGAACCGCCATAACCCTCGATGTCGTCTCGGCGGCCGGTTCGTACATAGGGGGCGCCATAGCCCCTGGCCTCGCCGTCAGCATGGAGACGCTTTTTTCTCGCGCGGCCAAACTGCCTCAGATCGCGCTGACGGCCCCTGATCGCTACATTGGAAGAAGTACGGTGAGTGCCGTCCAGTCCGGTATAGTAAACGGCTACACAGGCCTCGTCGACTCGCTTGTCGAGGGGATTTTTTCGGAGCTGGGGGCTAGGACGCCAGTCATCGCGACAGGCGGCCACGCCGAGATTCTGGCAAACCAGTCGAAGACGATAACCCACATCGAGCCCTGGCTGACACTGGACGGCCTGTTGATAATCTACAAGCGCGGGGTCGGCAAAAATCGCCATGAGGGCTGATCTCGAAATAGGGGGCGCGAGGGTATCTTCTCCAATTTGGCTCGCGCCCCTCGCTGGCGTGACGACTCGCACGTTTCGGGATTTTCATAAAAAACTCGGCGCGGCGCTCGTCCACACCGAGATGATAAGCGCCGTTGGCCTGTCGTATAAAAACAAAAGGACACGCCGCCTCATAGGCGACGAGGGCGAGGGCGGGCCGATAGCGCTTCAGCTTTTTTCGCCGGACGCGGCGAGCCTCGCGAAAGGGGCGGCCATCGCGCTTGGGCTCAGGCGGTTTGACGCGCTCGAGATAAACATGGCGTGCCCGATGCCGAAGGTCGCAAAAAAAGGCTCTGGCGCGAGCCTTCTGGGGCGGCCCGACGTGGCTGGGGAAATGGTGTCGGCATTGAAACCCTTCGGCTTGCCGGCGTGGGTCAAGATGAGGATCCTCGACCAGGCGTCCGCCGCCGCGTCGTCGGCCACGGAGCGTTTTTGCGAAACAATACTCGCCGCTGGGGCCGATCTCGTGATGATCCACGGAAGGACGGCGGCCCAGAGGTACGAAGGCGCGGCCGACAAGGAAAAAGTCCGCGAGGTCGCGACGCTTTTCCCTGGCCGCGTGGCAGCGAGCGGCGACTATTACGCGCCGGAGGACGCCGCTTTGTATCTAGACGGCGGCTGCGTCGCCGTACTCGCCGCCCGGGGCGTTCTGCGCGACGAGTTTTTGATCCCCAAAACCCTCCGCGCCCTCGGGTATGAGACGCCGCGAAACCTCACGGATCCGACGGCGGGCGACGTTGCGAACGCCATAGTCGCGCTGGGACGCGAGGGCCTCGAGAACGAGGGCGAGCGCTTTACCCTCGTTTTGGTTAAAAGAATGCTCGCCGGCCTGTTCAAGGGTTTCCCCGGCGCCGCCGTCATTCGCGCCGACTGCGCGGCCTGCCGCGACTGGGCAAGCCTGGAGGAAACCCTGCTGAGGGTTGATCTTCACCCTTCATGCCTCCAACAATAGATCGCACCTGTCGCGTATGTGATAAAATACCGTGGTGCATTGATCATTATTATCCGTTATTATGGGAGGAGTAGTTTTATGGCCGACGAGAGGGACGCTGGAGAAACCGGTGAAAACATAGAGTGTTCCGGGCAGATCGAGATGCCGGAGGAGGAGATATTCCGGCAGAGGAAGGAGAAGCTCGAGAAGCTTAGGAGCGAGGGGTATGACCCGTACGCCAACGACCACTGGGATTGCGACGCGAGCTTGCGGGACGTCCGCGAGAGGTACGATTCGCTCGAGGCAGAGGAGTCGTCCGACGACGAGCTGAGCACTGCCGGAAGGCTGATGGCCCTGCGCCGGCACGGCAAGGCGGCCTTCGCGAACCTCGCGGACGACACCGGCGGTTTGCAGCTCTACTTCCAGCAGAACGAACTTGGAGAGGAGCGTTACGCCTTTTTCAAGAAGTGGGTCGACACAGGGGACATAGTTGGCGTGAAGGGCAACCCGTTCAGGACGCGGCGCGGCGAGCTCTCCATAAAGGTGAAGGAGTTTTCCCTCCTTTCAAAGTCCCTGCGCACTCTGCCGGAGAAGTGGCACGGCTTGAAGGACACGGAGGTTCGCTATCGCAGAAGGTATGTCGACCTCATAGCCAACCCGGAGGTAAGGGACGTCTTCCGCAAACGCGCGCTCATAGTCAGCACGTTTCGCCGTGTGCTGGAGGATAACGGCACGCTCGACGTACAGACTCCGATACTCTCCACGATAGCCGGCGGGGCGAACGCGCGTCCGTTTATCACGCACCACAACACGCTCGGCATAGACATGTACCTCCGGATAGCCACGGAGCTTCACTTGAAGCGGCTCATCGTAGGCATGTTCAGACGAGTGTACGAGATAGGCCCTAATTTTCGCAACGAGGGGATGGACCCGAGGCACAACCCGGAGTTCACGTGCATGGAGGTTTATTGGGCATACGCGAGCTACCGCGACATGATGGATCTCGCCGAGGAAATCCTCGTTGCCTGCGCCGACGCGCTTGGAGACAGAAGGATAAACTATCAGGATGTCGAGATAGACCTGACGCCGCCGTTTCGGCGCGCTACCATGGCGGAGCTCGTGCGCGAGGAGACTGGAATCGACTTTATCAATATAACTGACGAACAGGCGAGAAAGCTCGCGCGTGAGCGCGAGGTCGACGCTCCGCGAGGCAGCGGCAGGTATGAGATACTGCCGCTTTTTTTCGAGCGGTTTGTGGAGCAGAAGCTGATACAGCCGACATTTGTCTTCGGGCACCCAACAGTGATATCGCCGCTCGCCAAGAGAAACGGAGAAAACCCGGACGTCACTGACCGCTTCGAGCTTTTCATAAACGGCTGGGAGTTCGCGAACGCCTTCAGCGAGCTTAACGACCCGATCGACCAGCGCGAGCGCTTCACGGATCAGGCGCGGCGCAAGGAGGAGGGCGACGAGGAGTCGCACCCGTTCGACGAGGATTTCGTGAACGCTCTGGAGTACGGTATGCCGCCGACCGGAGGCATGGGCATAGGCGTCGACCGCACTGTCATGCTCCTCACAAACTCGAAGAGCATCCGCGACGTCATCCTTTTCCCGACGATGAGGCCGCTGTAAAATCGGACTGCTCTAAAGAATCGCGCGGCAGCGTGACCTGTAAATTATCTCAATATATTATATATAGAAGGAAATAAAATGCCGACTAATCCGGAAGAGACGCGAGGACGCGCCGAGAAGCTCAAAGAGCGAATAGCTGAGAACGACTGCCTCTACTACGTGCGGGACGCGCCAAAAATCGAAGACAGTGAGTACGACGCGCTGCTCCGGGAGCTCGCCGCGATAGAGGCGGAACATCCAGAGCTGTTGACAGCAGACTCGCCGAACGCGAGGGTGAGGGGCGAGCCGAGAGGCGAGTTCGTGAAGGCGATTCACGGCGAGCCGATGCGGAGCCTCGACAACGCGCTCGACGTAGGCGAGTTGAGGAGTTTTTATGATCGCGCCGCGAAGTCTCTCGGATTGTCCGAAATTTCTGACACGGAGTGGGTTTGTGAGCCAAAACTCGACGGGCTCGCCGTGTCGCTGATTTATCGCGACGGTCTTCTCGAAAGGGCCGCGACGCGCGGCGACGGCGCGGTGGGGGAGGACGTCACCCAGAACGTCAGGACGATCCGCTCGCTTCCATTGAGGCTCGCGAGGGCGTCATGCCTCGATGGCGTGATCGAGGTGCGCGGCGAGGTGTGTATGTCGCGGGAGGACTTCGCGGAGCTGAACCGCTCTCGAGAGGAGTCGGAGGCGCCCCTGTTCGCGAACCCGCGCAACGCGGCCGCCGGCAGCCTCAGGCAGCTCGATCACAGAGTGACGGCGTCCAGGAAACTGAAGATTTTTCTCTATCACCTGCAAAACCCGGCGCTTTTTGGGGTTGGAACCCAGTGGGAGATGCTCGACTGGCTCGCCGGCCGCGGATTTCCCACCCAGAGGAGCCGAAAGCTCTGCCGAACCGTCGGGGAGATAGAGGAGTATCTGGTGGAGTGGGGAGATGAGCGCTTCACGAACTCCGTGAACACGGACGGCGTAGTGATGAAGCTGAACGACGTCAGGCTTCGAGAGGAGCTCGGGAGCACGGCGAAGGCCCCGAGGTGGGCGATCGCGTTTAAATATCCGCCGGAGGAGAAACAGACTAAAGTGCTCGATATAATGGTCTCTGTTGGCAGGACGGGCGCGCTGACGCCGACGGCGCAGTTCGAACCGGTGCGGCTCTCCGGCACGACCGTTCAGAGGGCGAGTCTGCACAACCAGGACGAGATAGACAGGAAGGACATCCGTATCGGCGACGTCGTATGGGTACACAAGGCAGGCGAGATAATACCGGAGGTTCTGCGCGTCGACCTCGAGGCCCGAACGGGAACACAGACGCCGTTTCTGATACCGGGCGCCTGCCCCGTCTGCGGCGCCGCGGCCGTGAGGCTTCCGGGCGAGGCCGCAATCAGGTGCCAGAACAAATCGTGCCCGGCCCAGCTTCAGGAGGAGATTTTGCATTTTGTCTCCCGTCAATGCATGGATATAACGGGCATTGGAGATAAGCTTGCCGCGCAGCTAACTGAGCGAGGCCTCGTGAAAAGCGTGGCGGACATATACAGCCTGAGCCCGGACGATCTCACGGGGCTCGACAGAATGGCCGAAAAGTCGTCGCAAAAGCTCGTGGCCGCAATCGGCGAGTCGAAGGGCCGTCCTTTGGCCGCCGTGATAAATGCGCTTGGCATTCGAAATGTCGGCAAAAAGACCGCGTCGGACATATCAAAGCGTTTTGCTTCGATGGACGCGCTTATCGCGGCCGACGAGGCGGCGCTTTCGTCGCTCGACGGCGTCGGCCCCATAGTGGCCGCGTCGATAAGGGCCTTTATGGAGGACGGGCACAACATCAGTACGATAGATCGCCTCAAGGAAGCCGGGGTCAACATGACGTCCGGCGATACGGGCTCGCATGATTTTTCCGAGTCCTCATCGAGCGAGGTTTTTGCCGGCAGGAAGTTCGTCTTCACCGGCGAGTTGTCCGGCTTGACGCGCCCTGAGGCGGAGAGGATCGCCGAGTCCCTCGGCGCGAAGACGTCCGGCAGCGTGAGCAAAAAAACAGACGTCCTCGTTGCCGGCGAGAACGCCGGCGGCAAATATAACAAAGCGCTGCTGCTCGGCCTGGAAATTTGGGACGAACAGACGTTCATGGAAAAATTAAAAGAGACTGGCTGCGGGATATGACAAAAATTTTTGTCATCATCGGGGAGGTAATATTAATTTGAAGATGACAGTGGATCGCGAGATTACATTGCGGATGGCGAAGGCGGCTCAGCTTCATATCGAACCGGAGCAGGTCGGCAGGATGATGGACTCCATAAACGACATTCTGGACTTTTGCGCGCTTGTGGGCGACCTCGACTGCGAAGGAACGCCGGATTTTATGTGGAAGATGAAAAAACTTCCGGCGCGCAGGCCGGACGCGCCGAAAGACTGGCCGGAGAGAGAGCTTTTCGAGTCGAAGGCGCCGGCGTTCGAGGGGGAGTTCTTCAAGGTTCCCCGGATAATAGTGGAGGGCTGAGCAATGGAGCTTTACGAGCTTAGCGCGAAGGAGACTGCCGAAGGCGTAAAATCAAAAAAATTCAGCGCGGAGGACGCTACTCGCGCGTGCCTCGACAGAATCGACAAATTCGACGCCAAGGTGAACGCGCTCATAACTCTCACCGCCGAGGACGCAATTGCGAAAGCCCGCGCCGTCGACGAAAAAATTTCAAAGGGAGAAGAGACAGGGCCGCTCGCTGGCGTCCCATACCTCGCGAAGGACAACTTCTGCACGTCTGGCGTCAGAACGACATGCAGCAGCAAAATTCTAGAGGCCTGGGTTCCGACGTACAACGCCTCGGCGATAAATTATATGAACGACTCCGGGGCTGTGCTCCTCGGCAAGACGAACCTGGACGAATTCGCTATGGGCAGCTCGACTGAAAACTCGATAATAGGTCCGACAAAAAACCCAAGGGACATGAATCGCGTCCCGGGCGGCAGCAGCGGCGGAAGCGCAGCCTCAGTCGCCGCCGGTTACGCGCCTTTGGCGCTCGGCACGGACACTGGCGGTTCCGTAAGGCAGCCGGCCGCGTTCTGCGGCGTGCAGGGAATGAAGCCCTCATACGGCCAGGTCAGCAGGTACGGGATAATCGCCTACGCCTCGTCGCTCGACCAGGTCAGCCCGCTCGCCCGCACGGTCGAGGACATCGCGGTCGTGATGGAGTCACTCGCGCGGCCGGATTCGCACGACACGACATGCGACGCTTACGACAGGCCGAAGTTCACTGACGCGATTTCTCTGGAGGATCTGAAAGGCAAGAGAATAGGCGTCTTCGAGGGTTTCGAGTCAAGCCAGATGGACGCGGAGCTATACGGCTCGCTTCGCAAAGCCGCCGAGCTGTGCGAGGCCTCCGGCGCGACTGTTGAGCCGATGGACCTCCCCATAGCTGTCAAATACGGCGTGGCGACATATTACGTCACGGCTCTGGCGGACGCCAGTTCTAAACTCGCCTGTTACGACGGCATGAGGTACGGGGCTCACATTGACGGAAAAAGCCTGAACGAAATGTACGTCAACACCCGCACCGCCAGTTTCGGCGAGGAGGTGCGGCGCAGGATAATACTCGGCACATGCCTTCTGACAGAGGGGTTTTATCAGAACTACTACGGGCCGGCGCTAAAAGTTCGCCAGAAGATGGTCGACGAGTTCGACGAGCTGTTTGAGAAATTCGACGCGTATATTCTGCCGACATCCCCCTCGCTGCCTTATTTACTCGGCATGAAGGAGACGGATCCGAACAGGCTCTATCTCGGCGACATTTTTACCGTTCCGATAAGCCTCGGCGGGCTTCCGGGGATAAGCCTCAGCATGGGGCTGAACGGCGAGGGGCTCCCGCTCTCCGTACAGCTCGTCGGACAGAGGTATTTCGACGCGGAGCTTTTGGGCATAGCCGCCGTGCTCGAACGGGCCATAGGCCGTCCGGCCGTCGCCAACCCGGGCCTGCCCGGAACCTCAAACTCCGGAAAGGGGGCCGCGTAGATGGCGCGCCCGATCGTAATAGGGCTCGAGGTTCATCTTCAGCTCAACACAAAAACAAAACTTTTCTGCTCCTGCTCCACGGACTATATCGGCCGCACGCCGAACACGAACGTCTGCCCGATTTGCCTCGCGGTCCCTGGGACGCTGCCGCTCCTGAATGACAGCGCCGTTGCCCTCGCGTCTCGTATGGGTATTGGGCTGCGCTGTAAAATACAAAACTACTCGACGTTCGGCCGCAAAAACTACTTCTACGCCGACCTCGCGAAGGCGTATCAGATCACGCAGTACGAGCTGCCTGTCGCGACCGGAGGTTATCTCGAAATAGAGGTAAACGGCGAGACGAAGGTGGTTCGCCTCCACCATCTGCATTTAGAGGAGGACGCCGGCAAGCTCGTTCACCCGACGACGGACGGACGTCTCACCGGCGCCGCATATTCCCTCGTCGACTACAACCGCGGCGGCGTGCCGCTGACTGAGGTCGTCTCGGAGCCAGACATGTCGTCGCCGGCGGAGGCTAAGGAGTACGTTTCCCGTCTGAGGCAGCTCGCGAGGTATCTCGACGTCTCCGACGGAGAGATGGAGTCCGGGTCGCTTCGCGTCGATGCGAACATCTCCCTTTCGAAACCTGACGGCAGCCTCGGAACGAGGGTCGAGATAAAAAACATGAATTCGTTCAAGTCCATCGAACGCGCGCTGGAGTACGAAATATCCCGCCAGAACAAAGTGCTCGACTCCGGCGGCAGGATTGTACAGGAGACGCGCCTCTGGGACGACGCGGAGGGCGTCACCCGCTCCATGAGAAACAAAGAGACCGCGTCCGACTACAGGTATTACCCTGAGATGGATTTAGCCCCTGTCGTGATCGACGACTCGGAGATCGAGGACTTCAGACGCCGTATGCCGGAGCTTCCGTGGGAGAAACGCGAGCGCTTTGCCGCCTTCGGTCTCACGAAGGAGGAGATTTCTATCCTGACGGAGCAGAGGGAGCTGGCGCGCTACTACGAGGACGTCGTGTCTGCCGGCGCTCCGCCGGCACGGGCCGCGAACTGGGTTCGCATGGAGGTTCTGCGAGTTCTGAACGAGCTGGGTATCGATATAACTGGCTTTAAGGTGAAACCAGGCGCACTCGCCGAACTTGTCAAAAAAGTTGAGGCAAAAGAGCTCTCGAACACGCTCGGCAAGGAAATACTCGACGTTCTGGCCCGCGAGGACATATCCTTGGCCGACGCCGTAAAGCGCTCCGGCGCTTCCGCCGGCAGGCTGACAGGCGCCTCTCTCGACGAAATAATAAAAAAAATAGTCAGCGCGAACCCGGACGTCGTTGAGACGATAAAAAACGGTGAGGACAAAAAAGGCGGCAAGATAAAATTTCTTCAGGGCCTGGTTATGAAAGAGGCCCGAGGTCAGGCCGACCCAAAGGAGGCCGCCGAGTCTCTCGCGAAAAACCTGGATCTGTAGGCGGGGTGCGGGGCGCGCTTGACTCCCTTCGTTATGGGGCGTAAAATGATGCGGCTTTGCAAAGGACGCTTGCCGAAGGTTGGTTTTAAGAAGCGCGGTTTCGTGCGCCTTGCGGCAGCGGGAGGAGGAAAATGAATGTACGCGGTGATTGAAGAGGGCGGCAAGCAGTACAGGGTGTCGCAGGGCGACAGGATACGGGTGGAGAAGCGCGGCGCCGAGGTCGGCGAGGAGTTCTCCATAGAGAAGGTTTTGCTGCTGGGCAAGGACGACGGCCCGGCGATAGGGTCTCCGTACGTGGCAGGGGCGAGCGTGACGGTCAAGGTGCTCGAACACGGCAAAGAAGACAAGCTGATCGTCTTCAAGTATCGCCGCAAAAAAAATTATCGCAGGTTTCGCGGGCACAGGCAGCAGTACACGGATCTTTCTGTGGAGTCCATAAACGAATAGGAAAAGAAAAAAGGGGGGAAAACGCCCCTCCGCGTCGAAGCGGGCGCGGCGTGAGCAAGGTGGCATAATCGTCACCGCGCGGCGTCGGAATTCAGGTATTTTCGCCCTTTCCGTCGTTGGGCACAGCGGTTACGCTGATTCAGGGTCGGACGTCGTCTGCGCTGCGGTTTCGGCGTTGACGCAGGCGCTGAGAGTCGGTCTCGTCGACGTTCTGGAGCTTGAAGACGTAAAATATTTCAGCGATCCGAATCTTCCGGTTATGAGCTTGGGCTGGGACGGGGCGAGTTTGCCGGCGCAGCGGCTTGCGGTTACGATTTTGCTCTCTCTGAAGAGCGTAGAGGCTTCCTATCCCGGATTTGTGAAAGTCAACGAGGTTTTCGAGGAGGATACAGGCGATGATGAAAATGAATAAAGAGATCAGAATCAAAAAATTCGACGTTCAGTTTTTTGCCCACAAGAAGGGGCAGGGCAGCAGTTCGAACGGGCGAGACAGCAATCCGCAGTACCTGGGGATAAAACGCGGAGACGGTCAGGTTGTCACGGCGGGGACTATCATCGTCCGCCAGCGCGGCACGAAGTTCCACCCGGGACGCAACGTCGGCAGGGGAAAGGACGACACGCTTTTTGCTCTCTCCGACGGGAAAGTCTCGTTCCTGACTAGGGCGAACAGGAAGTTTGTAGCCGTAAAAGCTCTCGAAATCGCTTAAGCCTGTTTTACAATCCCAAAAAATCGGGAGCCGGGTTGACGCTGGGCTCCCTTGTTTTGTGCGCCGAAGGCGAGGGAAAAACGCGTAAAATACCTATTATCCTTGAAATTTGGCGCGCAGGAGATATACTCGCTATTGAAAGAGTATGCCATAAAGCTGGCATTATCGAAATACTATAAAATGGAGAATTGAAATTATGAGGTTTGTCGATATTTTATCCATCTCCGTCTCTGGGGGGCGGGGCGGCAACGGATGCATGAGCTTTCTCCGCGAAAAATTTCTGCCATACGGCGGCCCGGACGGCGGCAATGGCGGCAGGGGAGGCGACGTGATACTCGAGGCTACACCGGATTTACAGACGTTGGCGGACTTCGAGCACAGACGCCGCTTTGTCGCCGGAAACGGCGGACACGGGCAGGGGAACGCAAAAAACGGAAAAAGCGGGGGTTCACTCACGCTAAAAGTTCCCTGTGGCACGCTCGTTTACAGCGAGGAGACTGGTGAGGGGCTCGCTGACCTTGTCGAGCCCGGCGACGTATTTGTCGCCGCCCTGGGCGGCAGGGGAGGGCGTGGCAACCGCGTCTTCGCCAGTTCACTCAGGCGGGCGCCGCGATTCTCCGAGAAGGGCGAACATGGAGACGACCTGCGCCTCAGACTCGAACTGAAGCTCATAGCGGACATAGGGCTCGTTGGCCTGCCGAACGCCGGCAAGTCGAGCATACTCGCCGCGGTGTCCGGGGCTACGCCAAAGATAGCCGAATACCCGTTCACGACGCTTTCGCCCAACCTGGGCGTCCTTTTTACGGACGTCGACGCCGTCGTGCTAGCCGATATCCCCGGCCTCATAGAGGGCGCGAGCGAGGACAAAGGGCTTGGCCTCGCGTTTTTGAGGCACGTCGAGAGGACGAGGCTCCTTCTGCACGTGCTGGATCTCGCGTCAGGCGATTTCGAAGGCGTAAAAAACGACTGGCGGATCGTGCGCGAGGAAATGGGGCGCTACGACGCGCAGCTCGCCGCGAGGCCCTGCGCGGTCGTCGGCAATAAGATCGACCTGCGCGACGACATGCCGGATTTCGAGGGTTTTCTGAGTCGGGTCGCCGGATTTTTCGACTCTGAGGGTTTTGCCTTTTACGCGGTGAGCGCTCTCTCGGGAGAGAATATGGATCTGCTGGCCGGCAAAATTGTGGATTTCGCGAACTCGCGCCCGAGGCCGCGAGGCGAGGCCAGGCTGTTCGCCTCAGTGCCGGTCGAGACCGAACCAAACTCGAGATCGCGCGGGGCGCGCCACAAGGTTCAGGTCGTCCCGCTTCCAGGCGGAGCGTTTCGCGTCCTGCACACGCAGATGGAGCGCGCGGCCGAGCGATACGACATGTCCCAGTCGGAGAATGTGGCGCGATTTACGAGGCTTTTGCGAAAACACAGGGTTGAGGAGTTGCTGGTCGCCGCGGGCGCGACCGCTGGGGCTTCCGTCTCCATCGGCCGCGTGGACTTCGATTTTCACCCGGACGATATTGACTACCGAGGCGATGAGGAGTAAAGTGACATCAGGACGAATTGGAATTATGGGCGGCACCTTCGACCCTATCCACTATGGACATCTCTTCGCTGCCGAGGAGTCGCTGGAGGCACTGGGTCTGGATAAAGTGATATTCGTCCCGAGCGGGACGCCGCCGCACAAGGCGTATTCGGGCATGGCGACGGCTGAACAGCGTTTTGCGATGACCGCGGCAGCGATAAGCGAAAATGAGCGATTCTATATATCGAGGCTGGAGACGGATCGGCCCGGAATGAGCTACACTCTCGACACACTAGAGGCGATGCGTGAAATTTATCCCGGGGCTGGCCTGTTTTTTATAACAGGCATGGACGCCGTGATAGATATCCTCAACTGGAGGGCGCCTCTTGAAATTTCCAGGATGTGTACGATAACTGTATTGGGCCGGCCTGGCTACGAGCACGATACGTTGGGGGATTTGCCTGAAAGCATAAGGGATTCATTACGGTTTGTTGAAGCGCCGATGCTGGATATTTCAGCGACGGACATAAGAAGGCGGGTACGCGAGGGACGCAGCGCCAGATATCTACTGCCTGAGGCTGTTTGTGATTTTATTTGCGTTAATGATCTTTATTCATCACGGGGCGGTGATTTTGATTGAACTGGAAAAGAATATTATTATTCATTTGTTTGACTTTTTTCTCTTTTGGCGCGGGCGCGGCCTATAAATTTAACCATATCGACCTCCCTGAGCCGCGGCCACAGCCAATTCCCCCCGGCCCGAACACAGACTCCGCGGCGCAGCCGGCGTCTGAGAAACTCGACATATCGGGCAGGATAAATATACTGCTCCTTGGAGAGGACAACGTGGAGGGCTCCAAGCGCTCGGACACGGTCGCTTTTGTAGCGGTCGATGTCGATGAGCGGAACATGCGGATCCTGTCGCTTCCCCGCGACACGAGGGTATACATTCCGGGCCACGGCAACCAGAAGCTGAACCACGCTTACGCTTACGGCAACGTCGAACTGCTGAAGGCGACGGTCGAACGTTTTTTGGGCACTACCATCCACTATTACGTCAAGATAGACTACGATAACTTCCCAACATTGGTCGACCTGGTGGGCGGCGTCGATATACTTGTTGGGAAACCCATGAAATACGAGGATAAGCGCGGAAAGCTTAAGATTGACATAGCGGCTGGAAAGCAGCGCATGAACGGCGATTTAGCGCTCAAGTACGTTCGTTTTCGCAAGGACGCGCAGGGCGACATCGGGCGCATAATGAGACAGCAGCAGTTCCTGAAGGCCCTGTTGCACAGGATGTATGACCCCGAGAACATGATGCGTTTCGCGACACTCGCGCAGGAGATAACGAACACGATAAAAACCGACATGCGCCCAAGCCTCACGCTCCAGCTCTGTTCGTTTGTCAAGAAGCTCGACAAGCAGACTGACAGGATATTTTTCACCATGCTCCCTGGAACGCCGGCCCAAATTGACAAATTGAGCTATTGGGTGGCGGAGCCCTCGGCCGTGGCGAGGTTTTTAACCGCTGACGCCGACGAGCTGAAGTCCATTGTGAGCGAAGCGAAGGTCGCAAACAAAAAACAGACGATCAACTCGATAGACGACGCGGGCTACGAATTTGACGCGCCGGAAGAGCCAGGCGCCGCGTACGCGGCCGAGCGGGCCGACATGCCATCTCCGCAGGATATTCTGTCGATAATAACCTCGATACCGGAGGCCGTCGCTGTTCTAAACGGAACGGGCAAAAATGGAGTGGGCCAGTCGATCGCCTCGCAGCTTCAGAGGATGGGCGTTGACGTTGCAAAAGTCGACAACGCCAAGCACTTCGACTACAGGAGCAGCAACATAATATATCCGGAGGGCGCGCCGGAGTCCACAAAAAAAACCGCGCAGCTTCTCTCGAAACTCTGCGGCATCAGCGGCACGCTCACGAGGTCGAACAAACTGGCGTCGTACCCCTCGCTGATAGTGGGGCACGACTACGAAACGCTTCTGAAGCGCCTGGAGAACAGCTATGCGCCGCTTCAACAGAATTAGGAGGTCGCTTCCGAAATAATGACGGTCGAGAACATAATATACGATGAGTATTTTCCGATAATAGAGGCGCTTCAGGCGAAACACGGCCTCGACATCGACTTTATAGACCTGCGCGGCATCTCCGGTTTCGCCGACGCGTTCATAATAGCGACAGCCCGCTCGGACATAAACGCAAGAACTCTCCGCGACGCCGCAGAGGACGCGCTCGATTCAATGGGCCTCTCGTACAAGGTAGAGGGAGAATCGAGCTCCAAGTGGGGCCTTATCGACGCCGGCCACGTAGTAGTCCATATTTTCAGCCGCGAGGGCCGGGAGTTCTACAGGCTGGAGCGCCTCTGGGGCGACGCCCCGTCGAAACGCTTCGATTACGAAGAATAAAATGGCGCGCGAAGTCACGAACAACGCGCCGATAGCGATGGTGTGAACTCCGCATAATAGAGCGCCAGATTAGGCAATATCAGCGCTCATACTATCTCGAGCTCCTCCTCGTATGCCGCGCCGGACTCGATGTGAAAGGATTTCAGCGTAGGCGCCTCCCCGGCGAGCGACAAAATCATGTAGCTCGCCTTTGGGTCGTGCGCGAGCCGTATGTCCTCCTCGGAAGGGCGCGACGGGGTTTCGGGGTGCGAATGAAAATTGCCGAGAGGGGAGAGCCGGATTGCGCGCATGTCCTTTACCGCGGCTAACTGTTCCTTCGGGTCTATCGTGAAGTGCTCGCTGCTTTTGTCGACGTTCGAGAGGGGATAGACCTTTTCGACGACCCGGACGCCGCCCCGCGTTTCCGCGTCTTCGCCCGCGAGGAGCCCGCAGGACTCGCTCGGCAAAGATGACCTCGCATGGTTCAGGATCGCCTCGTAGTCGGAGCGCCTTATCCTAACCCTAAAATCGCTCATATTGTTATTCCCTCGCAGACGGGGGCCGCGTAGTCGAACGGTTTCGTTATGGACGGGTTCTCTCCGCAGACGGCACAGCCGGGCCTCCGTGCAAGTTTAATTTTTCGAAAGTCCATCGAAAGCGCGTTATACGTCAAAAGTGAGCCGGTCAGGAGCTTTCCCGCCCCTGTAAAGAATTTTATGGCCTCCATCGCCTGGAGACAGCCGATAACCCCGGCCATAGCGCCGATAACCCCGGCCTGCCGGCATGTAGGGACGGCGTCCGGAGGGGGAGGGTTATTGAACAGGCAGCGGTAACAGGGACCTTCGCCCGGAACCCAGGTCATGAGCTGTCCCTGAAAGCGGATGATGCCGGCGTGGGAGAACGGTTTTTTCGATATGACACACGCGTCGTTTATCAGAAATTTCGCAGGGAAGTTGTCCGTGCCATCTATGACAAAGTCATAATCGGCGATGAGGCTCGAGATATTGTCAGCGGTTACGAAAAATTTGTGCGTCCTCACCTCGACGTCCGGGTTGATGGCCTGCATGGTCTCCCGCGCGGACTCGACCTTTGGTTTTCCGACGTCGGGCGTCGTATGTATGACCTGCCTTTGAAGGTTCGAGAGATCCACTGCGTCAGCGTCGGCTATTCCTATGACTCCGACGCCCGAGGCGGCGAGATAAAGCGCCGCGGGCGCTCCAAGGCCGCCTGCTCCAATTATCAGCGCGCGGCCCTTCATGATCTTTTTCTGGCCCTTTACTCCGACCTCGTCTAGAATCATGTGACGCGAGTAGCGCTCCAGTTGTTCGTTCGAAAAAGCCATCACTCGCCTCCGCCCATGAAATAAAGGAACTCCACGTTGTCGTTCTCCTTCATGATCGTCGTCTCAAACTCGCCGCTTTTTATAAATTCGTCGTTCACCGATACGGAGACGTACATGGGTGTTTCTACGTTCTCGATAACTATCAGTTCAGCGACAGACAGGCCATCTTCGTACTCCTTCCTGGCGCCGGCAACAATAAGGTTCATCAAAGATCCTCCTCTTAAAAAAACTGAAAATGTCTGGAATTTATTCCCCAACTTTGCGAACTATTAAACTATACGTTCCGTCTCCGTTGTCGATGAGCTTCAGGATCTTGTGCCCATCCTCCTTGATGCTGCGAGGAACGTTTTGCACAGGTTCCCCGTCGTTCATCCTTATCGAAAGCACCCGCCCGTCTTCCATCTCATCCAGCGCGACCCTTGCTTTTACAAACGTCACAGGGCAGACGACGTCCGTTATGTCCGCCGTCTCGTCGATATCATATTCACGCATTGCCGTACGCTCGCTCGAGCGCGGCGGTAAAACCATCCCAGCCCTCCCGATCTATGGTGACGCGGAAGCGCTCTCCTGGCTTCGCGTATTTCGAAAAATAATCGACAGCGGCGTCCGCCACCCTGAAGAGAGTATCCCTGTCCTTTATTATTGGCAGCACGGAGTTCCCCTTAGATATCATATTCCCGAACGTCCCGCCGAAAGAAAGCATATAACCGCTTTCGCCCTTCCATGCGTCCGCTGGGCATGATTTGACGCACCTGCCGCAGTTGTCGCATTTTGCGCCGTCTAGCTCGAGACGATCCTCTTTGATTTTTATCGCGCCGGGTCTGCACACTTTGAGACAGACTCCGCACATCGAACAAAGTTCGCTCTCCCAATTTACTACAAAACAGCCTTTTACGCCAACGTCGTTCTCCTCGGCCTTAAGGCAGTTGTTCATACAGCCGGTCACGCCAAATTTAAATTTATGAGGCAGCTCTTTCCCAAAATATCTCTCGGATATCAGGAGAGCGAGCGGGTGGGTGTCTATGCAGCCGCTCGGACAGATTTCGCCGCCCTGACAGGCTGTGACGGTGCGCACCTTCGGGCCGCAGACTCCGACGAAGACCCCGCCGTCGAGCAGTTCGGATTTGACGGCGTCGATGTCGGCCAGCTTTATGAATGGTATTTCAACGCCCTGACGAGATGTGAGATGGACATGTCCGTCTCCGTACTTTTTCGAAATATTGGCGATGGTGATAAGCTGCTCCGCCGTGAGATTGCCGCCAACGACCTTTAACCTCAGCGAAAAGTTGTCCTTCTGTCTCTGGCGCATAAAGCCGCCTTTTTTTAAAGCCGCATAGTCAACAGCCATGATCAATACCCCTTTTTAAATTTTTATCAGCAAATAATCTCTTTCATATTTAATTAGTATAGAATGAAACTAAAATACCCCATGACTCAACTATTGTCAAGAACTCCCAAGATTCGCACGCCTGAAAATGGATATGCCCTTATTATGTCTTATAAAAATATTATGTACTGTAAAATACAAAATTAGGATAATAACATGTATGCACAGTATTTAAAAATAGCATTAATAATTGCTTATGCATATTATACGTATATTAATATATTTTTAAATAAGCTTATTGACAAATACATGATCATTGCTAGACTACTACATAGATTAAAACACAACATAACAACACAGGAGGAATCATATAATGACTAAGTGCAAAGTATCTTATTTGACATCATCATTACACAAAGTAGTATCAGACATGATTATACATGTTAAAAATATTGAACATGCTAAAGAAGTATCAAAATCTATTGCACCAAACGAGACACGTATAATTGTAATAACACAGCTAAATGATGCTACTGATAACGCTGTATGGTATTGCATCGGAGGGAAAAATTGGTATGATGAGGATGGGATAAAAGTATCATAAAACATCTGTGACATCAATTATAGGTAAGACATGGAAAGATAAATATCGCTTTACAAGATGCAGATTTCTAGTTATACTTTACATGTAGCAGACATATAGTAGTGGAGTTGATAGGCTATAGAAAGGGGCATTAAATATGTCGAGACAGAATTTCGAAGTAGTATTAAACGATCTAAATAACATTGACTTCGAAGAAGTCAGAAGCGCCTTAAAAGATCTTAAAAAAGTCGAGAAGCCTGGAAGCAAAACGCTGATCGTCCGTGAACTTCACGACTCTATTATGGACGCAAAGAGGAACGGCGCCACAAACGAGCAGATCGCGGAGGTCCTGTCGAAAACGACTCATCTTGCGTTCACGAAAATAACGCTCCAGAACATTCTCAGCAATCTCCACAGACATGAAAAAGATAAAGTTTACGATAACGAGCAGGGAGAAGATTTTGCCTTATAGCAAGCCAATACAAATTAACGCGGATAAAAAACCAGCCAACCCGGATTTCGAGTTGGCTGGTTTTTTATGAGACATCTTTGTATTTCTACGTCTATAAAAATGTCTTATAATAACAGTTATGTCAAATTTATCTCTTTAGATCGCCGTCGAGATGATTTTTTCGAACGATTCGGGCGCCACGGACGCGCCCCCTATGAGAAGGCCGTCGATGTCCGGCTGGCTGAGTATGCCTGCGCTGTTGTCCGCTTTTGCGGAGCCGCCGTACAGGATGCGAAGCGCGTCTGCTGTCTTCCGGCCAAAGTCCGACGCGGCGAGGTCTCGGATGAACGCGCACGCCTTCTGCGCGTCGTCGTTGCTTGCTGTTTTTCCTGTACCTATCGCCCAGACCGGCTCGTACGCGATGACGACCTTTTCGCCGACCACGTCGCCCTTCAGATTTTTCCAAACTCTTTTCAACTGGGTTGTGAGCACATCGTTTGTCGCGCCGGACTCGCGATCCTCAAGAAGCTCGCCAACGCAAAATATTGGCAGCAGTTTCGTCGCGAGCGTAGCCGCGAGTTTTTTCTCAAGCAGCTCGTCCGTCTCGCCGAAGATATGGCGTCTCTCACTATGGCCGAGTATGACGTATTTGCATCCAGTCTCCTCGATCATCGAAAGCGAGATTTCTCCGGTGAACGCGCCCTTGGGCTCGAAGTAGGCGTTCTGAGCCGAGAGACTTATAAGTGAGCCTTTTTTTGCGGCGACCGCGGCGCCTATTGACGTAAACGGCGGGGCTATGACTATCTCTATTTTTTTATCCTTCACGGCCGCCGCCGATTTTTTACCGACCTCGTCCGAATCGAGCCACGCCTCGAGTTTTTTGACAAACTCTCCCGTAACCGCCGCGTTGTTGTTCATCTTCCAGTTGCCCGCGATCATTCTGGTTCTCATGTCAGGCCAATCCCCTCTCAGAAGCGATATAAAACAAAAAGCTCCATTATATTATATAGGGTTCGACTCCAGGCAGTATCTTCCCCTCGAAGAACTCCAGGCTTGCGCCGCCGCCAGTCGAAACGTGCGTTACGTCCTTTTCATGCCCGAACTTCGCGATAGCGGCCGCAGAGTCGCCTCCGCCAACAACCGTTAGAGCGCCGTCTCTCGTGATCTTCGCGAGCTGACTGGCAATGGCCTTCGTGCCGGCGGCGAAGGGGCTTGTCTCGAATACGCCCATCGGCCCATTCCAAAGAACAGTCTTCGCGCCATCGAGCGCCTTTTTGAACGACTCTATGGATTTTGGGCCAATGTCGAGGCCGATTTTGTCCGGCGGGATGGCGTCGGCGGCGACTATGGCAGTCGACGCGGCCTCGGATATTTCGCCAGCTATTACGACGTCGTTCGGCAGCAGTATGGATACGCCCTTTGCCGCGGCGCGCTTTGACATCTCACGCGAGAAGCCGAGCTTGTCCTCCTCGCAGAGCGACTTGCCTATCTCGAAACCCTGGGACTTAATGAACGTGAAGGCCATTCCGCCGCCTATTATTATCGAATCCACCTTGTCCAGCATGTTTTCGATAACGGCAATTTTGTCCGACACCTTCGCGCCGCCCAAGATCAGGACGTAAGGCTTCTTCGGGTTATCGCGGGCAGCGCTCAGCATCTCTATCTCGCGAATGAGAAGCGGCCCGGCAAACGACGGAAGATAGTCGACCACGGCCCTCGTCGAAGCGTGAGCGCGGTGCGCCGCGCTGAACGCGTCCATGATAAACGCCTCGAACGGAGAAGCGAGTTTTTTCGCGAAACCAGCGTCGTTTTTCTCCTCCTCCGCGTAGAAACGAAGGTTTTCGAGAACCACGATTCCTCCGGAGGGCAGGGATTCGACCGCCTTCGCGGCCTCCGGGCCCACGCAGTCGGACGCGAACTCGATCTTTTTTCCGGTTATAGCCGCGAGTCTGTCCGCAACCGGCTCGAGTGAGTACTTCGCCACAGGCGTCCCTTTGGGGCGCCCGAGGTGCGAGGCGAGGGCGATGCGCGCTCCCGCGTACACGAGCTCCGTTATCAGCGGGATGTGAGCGTTGATCCTCATGTCGTCCGCTACGCTGCCGTCAGGCGCCAGAGGAACGTTGAAGTCGACCCTGACAAGAACTTTTTTGCCCGATACGTCGCTCCGGCTAAAAGTCTTGAGCTTCAAGGCTTACAGCCCTTTTTTGATGATGAAGTCGGCGAGGTCGGCGACCCTCGTGCTGTAACCCCACTCGTTGTCGTACCAAGAGAGCACCTTCACAAAATTGTCTATGACAGTCGTGTGCAGCGGGGCAAAAATTGACGAGCGGAAGTCGCCCACGTAGTCCATCGACACGAGGTCGTCGGGCTCGTAGCCGAGTATCCCCTTGAGCGGCCCCTCGGCGTATTTCTTCACCGCCGCGTTCAGTTCATCCTTCGTGACGGGCTTCTTGAGCTCGGCCGTGAGGTCGACTATCGAGACATCCGGCGTCGGAACGCGGAGCGAAAAACCGTTCAGCTTGCCCCTGAGGTGAGGGATGACTTCGGCTATAGCCTTGGCCGCGCCTGTGCTCGTCGGGATTATGGAGAGAGCCGCGGCCCTGCCGCGCGTGATCGCGCTAAGACCTTTTTTCGGAGGAAAATCGAGCGTGACCTGGTCGTTCGTGTAGGAGTGAACCGTGTTCATGAGGCCCTTCACTATGCCGAAGCTCTCATCGAGCGCCTTGACGACGGGCGCAAGGCAGTTCGTCGTGCAAGAGGCGTTCGAAATGATGTTGTGCTTCGCCGGGTCGTAAGCGTCGTTGTTGACGCCCATTACTATCGTGACGTCGTGGTTCGTAGCCGGCGCGGATATGATGACCTTCTTCGCGCCAGCCTCGATGTGGGCTTTCGCTTTTGTTCCATCCGTGAAACGTCCGGTGCTTTCGATGACGATGTCGGCGCCGAGTTCTTTCCACGGAAGTTTTGTCGGGTCGGCCTCGGCCGTCGCTTTGATCTTCTGACCGTTGACGTTCAGAATGTCGCCGGAGAGCTGGATCGTCCCGTTGAACCTGCGGAAGACCGAGTCGTATTTCAACAGGTACTCCAACACGTCCGGAGGAGTCAGGTCGTTTACAGCTACTACGTCGAAATCGTGATCGCCGCGCGCGAAATACGAACGAAGCACTACTCTGCCTATGCGTCCAAATCCGTTGATTGCAACCTTTACCTTTGCCATTCCCAGAAAACCTCCCTGAATTTTAGAAAATAGATACTTGTCAATCGTAGAACTTTAGAGCGAGTTATGTTAAGAAATCCTTATAAATATCTGTTGTTTCGAAGAATAACTCGCGCTGCCTGAGCTTAGCAAAAAATACATAAACGGTCAACGTATCAAAATCTCAATTTTACCCTCATGCCCGAGCAGCCATTCTTTGCGCCAGAGTCCTCCTCCATAGCCGGTCAGCTTTCCGTTTTCCCCTATGACCCTGTGACACGGAACTATAATCGAAACCGGGTTAGAGTGGTTTGCCGCGCCGACGGCCCGCGCCGCGCCTGTGTGACCTATTCCGGACGCCACTTTCCCATAGCTCGAGGTCGCGCCGTAAGGGATGAGAAGAAGCGCCCTCCAGACTGAGAGCTGAAATGGCGTGCCTTTAAGGTCGAGGGGGATGTCGAAACTCGTCCTGCTTCCTGAAAAATACTCGTCGAGCTGTTTTTTACACAAGTCCAGAAATTTGTCCGACGTTTTTTTCGAGTTTTTCAGGTTTTTCGCGTTTTTCACCCGTGAGCCAAGTCTCTCGTCGTCCTCGTCGGCGAAGGCGAGATAGCTCACTCCGCCGAGACCAGCTGAAATGATTATTTTCCCTATTGGCGAATCGAATATAGACGTTTCATCCAATAAAAATCGCCCCCCTCAAATTTCTTCAATCAATTTACCATATAATAGACGCATAATCGCTTTCGTGAAACGGGGAATTTTTTTGGATGATGTTTTTTTTATGCGCGTCGCCCTTGAAGAGGCCCAAAAAGCGTACCTCGCGGACGAGATTCCTGTCGGGGCCATAGTCGTAAAAAACGGGGAAATAATCGGGAGAGGGAGCAATAAGCGCCTTCTCATGTCCATGCCGTTCGCCCACGCCGAGATGAGCGCGCTCGCGGAGGCCGGAGAAGCGCTTAAATCATGGCGTTTCGACGGTTGCGCTCTTTACGTCACGCTAGAGCCCTGCCTTATGTGCGCAGGAGCAATAGTCGAGACGAGGGTGTCGAAGGTCGTATACGGCGCCACCGACCCGAGATCTGGCGCGGCCGGGTCGCTTTATGACGTTCTGAACGACGCCCGCCTCCCCCGGCGAGTTTTTGTAGTTAAAGGACTGCTCGCGTCCGCATGTTCCGCCCCGCTGAAAAAATTTTTCCTCGCGAGGCGGGAACGCGAGGCGCGAGACGATTGAGGAATCGCTGAATTTACCGTCCTTAAAGTTTGAAAATCTTTGCTTTTCCTCCCGCTTCCGCCTTGAGGATAACCCTGCCCAACTTGCCCGGTGTCCTTATTCTGGTCATTCCGGACGAGTTGATCCGGATGGCTTCCGGGGGATCCGCCGTCCACGTTATCCGCTTGCCGTCCGCTGTGAGACCTGGGGCGGCGTAGTACGACGGCCCGGACGAGACCGCGCCAATGCGCTGTAGAGGAACGGCGCATAACCCAGATATGGCCCTTACCTCCGGGTTATCGTTGTCTGCGAGGCCTTTTGGCTGCGGGTAATACCTCGCCTTGTACGTCCACTCGCCTCCAAGGCCCTCTATCGGTTCATCGCCGCCGGTCAATTCCCTTACGCTCATACCATGCGTCGAGACGTCCTGGCTTCGCGAGCCCGATCCGACTCCAAACATCTGGAGAGCGCCGTCGGCGTCGAAGACACAGCCTACTATGGGGCTGAGGCTGACCCCCGCGATACCGCCGCCGTTTCCCTTTGTGACGACGCTGCCGCACGCCATGCTGTTCGAAATCAGTGGAGATTTCGCGTTGACCAAAATGTTGACATTATTTCCCACAAGACCGCCGACGTCCTCTCTCCCGGTTACGCTTCCGCTCGACGCGCAATTTCGCACGATGTCGTGGTTTCCGCCAACGAGGCCCCCGAGCCTGAAGTCGCCGCTTACGTCCGTGCAGGCCGCGCTGAGGAATACGACGCCCTCGAGGTTGATACCGACAAGACCGCCTACATACTGACTGCCGCTCGCCCTCCCGCTCGCGGCGCAGTTCGAGACCTCCCCGGCGTAATTTTGTCCCACTAGCCCCCCGACGTATTCAACTGCCGAGACGTCGCAATTAGCCGCGCTGTTTCTGATGTCGCCGTTATTGTTTCCAGCGAGGCCTCCAATCCGGGCCCCACCCTGGACGGAGCAGAGAGAAGAACTGTCGTGCACCGTCCCGTCCTTTTCGTTGATGCCGACGAGGCCTCCAACGTCCTTGTTTCCCTTTGCGCCGCCATAAAAGACGCCATGCGACAGAGTCCCTATGTTTACGCCCGTTAGACCGCCTACGTCCGCGTCTCCGGTCACGTCGCAGCTTGAAGATCCATCATCGAGCCGTCCGTAGTTTACGCCGGTGATACCTCCTACGCCAAATTTCGCTCCCTCGACCCGCCCGGTGAAATCACATTTCTCCATGCTTCCGTGATTGACGCCGGCGATACCTCCTACGTTGAAGCTCGCGCCAATTACGCTGCCGGCGCCGGCGCAGTTCCGTATCACGCCTTTGTTGTGCCCGGCCAGCAGGCCAACGAAAGACCTGCCGGCTACGAACCCGTCCTCGACGCGCAGCGCGCTCACGAGGCCTTTGTCGCCGATACAGCCAAATAGGCCGGCGATGTCCTCGTTCAGGGAGTTCATCCGCAAACCGGATATTTTCCTCCCGGAACCGTCGAACGCCCCCATGAATGGACAGCCCGGAAGGCCTATCGGCCTCCACTCGACTGTGTTGAGGTCTATATCGCCTGTAAGCTTAAAGTGGAGGCTGCGGCAGTCGTCTCCCCCGTTTACGAACCGAGCGAGACATTCGAGCTCTCGAGCGTCCGCTATCTCGTAGGGGCGTTTCGCGCTGCCGTCTCCGCCGGCGAAATAATACGCCGCGGCTCGTTCACCTCTCGCGATATCATCCCTCGGCGAACGGATAGTGAGGTTGAAAATTTTCCTCTCGTCGCCGACAATCGCTGTGAGAATTACGTCGTTCACTCCGGAGCAGACGATGTCGGCTTGCCCGTAGGAATCAATGATAAGCGCGCCTGGCGAGGCGGCCCATTGTATTGCCGAGCCGTCCCGCGCTTTCATTGGGACGCTGAACGACTCGGTGACGGACGATGTGGAATCTCCCCGCGCGAGATACAAAGGAACGTTCGAAAGGAGGGAGGACGACACTGGCGCCGGATAACGTCCGCGCGCGTATGTCCAGCCATTTCCAAGAGCGCTCGCGGTTCCTCGTCTGCCGGTTATTGTCGCGGTGTCGAGCCCATCGATCGATACGGCGGCCCAGTCCGTGCGATTCCAACCAATTCCATTCCCGAGTCCCGATCCCTGTACATCGAAGAGACACTTCCGGACAGCGCTGCCGTCGTTAAACCCAATGAGGCCGCCGGCGACGTCTACCCCGCTCACTCTGCCGCTCGACAAACAGCGGAGCACGCTTCCTCTGTTGTCCCCGACGAGACCTCCTACGACCTCCACGCCGAGGATCGCCCCGGCGGCCGCGCAATTCTCGATTGTTCCGTTGTTAAAACCGGCGATTCCTCCGACCCTGAACGAACCATCCACGATTCCGCACGACGAGATATTCCGAAGCTGACCGTCGTTTACTCCCGCGACTCCGCCGACGTCGTTCTCGCCGCCCCGCACGTCCGCCTTAGAGAGGCTCTGTCTGACGATCCCTTTATTGTCCCCGACGAGACCGCCGAGCGCGCTCTCGCCGCGCACAATGCCGCTCGACGTGACGTTTTCAATTACTCCGTCATTCAAGCCGACGATCCCGCCGGCGCAGGTTTCGTTCACCCGCAGGGCTACCCGCGCGGTCACGTTTTTTATCGTCCCTTCGTTGTGCGCGACCACAGCGCCGACACAACTCCTGGCGTAAATGTCGGCCCCGTCGACCTCCAGATTGGCAACCTCGCCCGTGACGCGGCCAAAGAGACCGCCGCCCTCCGTCTCCGAAAGGTTGACGCTCAAATTGAGGATGGTATGCCCATCGCCGTCGAAGCATCCCATGAAAGGCGCGTCTGCGTTTCCGATGGGCGTCCATTCCTGCCCATCGATGTCTATATCCTCGGTCATGCGGAAATAACGCCCTGAAAATCCGTTTCCTCGGTTCACCTCTCTCGCCAGGCGCGCTAACTCCGCGCGCGACGCCACGAGATATGGGTCGTCCCTCAAACCTGCTCCTCCGGAAAATTTCTTCGCGATGTTCCCCTTTTTCACGTCGCCGATACCAGTCGTAATGGTGAGGACAAGCGCGATAAAAATTACGCCTATGATCGCCAGCGACAGGTTGAGCGTGAATTCATCGATAGACCTGAAACGCCCGAGACGCTTCAAAAAACATCACCTCTCCCTGATGCTGTATTTTGAATAGTGAAACCGTCATATTATTCTAATTCTGCGCATTGCGCGGCGCGGCATCGTGTCGCGCATTCCAATTTTGAGTCAAATAAAAGCATCTTTGACTCAAAAATGGAATTACTGACGTCAATTCGCGTTATAGCACAATGCCACAGGAGAAGATTCAGGGAAATTACGAAAAAGGCGCAGGTTATTTACGGATAAAAACACTCCAAATATACGTGTTTATCGTTTCACGGACAAAAAAACCGGGCTCATTTTACTCGAGTCCGGCGCTGGTTTTATTTAGGGTTGTGAAGACTCTTTATTCGCCTGCGGTGTCCTCTTCCTCCTGACGAGCCTTTAGGAAGTCGCCTAACGTGACGGACATCTCTTCGGTCGGAACCTGTGGCGCGCGGTTTTGCGAGCCCCTGCGTTCGCCATCGTCGCGTCGCGGCCTGCGCTCCTGCTGTGACGACCCCTCGTCCCTGGGCCTGCGCTCCTCTTCGGGCTGAAGCGCCTTCATGCTGAGGCGTATTCTGCGCGTCGCGGCGTCGATCTCCAGTATGCGGGCTGTGACCTCCTGCCCAGCCTGAAGAACGTCGCCCGGTTTCTCCACCCTCTGGCGGCTGAGCTGCGAAATGTGTATGAGACCCTCTACGCCGGGCTCGAGCTCGACAAAAGCGCCGAAGTCCGCCAGGCGGATTACCTTCACCGTGACGTCGCTGTCCTTCGCGAAACGGGAGGTTATGTCCTGCCACGGGTCGTTGAGCTGTTTGTATCCAAGGCTGATGCGTTTTCGCTCCATGTCGATGTCCAGTATCACGACGTACACCTTCTGGCCGCGCTTCAATATTTCCTTCGGGTGTTTAATGCGGCTCCAGCTGAGGTCTCCGATATGGATTAGCCCTTCGACGCCCGGCTCTATCTCCACGAACGCGCCGAAGTCTGTCATGTTAGTGACGGTTCCCTCGGTCTCCGTGTCCTTCGGCCAGCGATCCGCGACAGTCTCCCACGGGTCGGGAAGGTTCTGTCTGATGGAGAGCGATATTCTGTTTTTTTCGCGATCTATGCCGATTACCTTGACGCTGACCTTGTCGCCCTTCGTGACGATGTCCTTCGCCTTGGCGTTACGCTGCCACGCGAGCTCCGTCACGTGGACGAGGCCCTCTATCACACCGAGGTTCACGAACACGCCGAAGCTGGTGATGCTGCTGACCTCACCCTCTACGATGTCACCCTCGTGGACTGTCTCGTAGAACTTCTCGCGCTCGGTGTTCATCTCCTCTTCGAGGATGGAGCGACGCGAGAGGACGAAACGGCGCTTGCGGCGATCCCTCTCTATAACCTTCACTGTGAACGTCTGATCCACCAGTCGGCCCGGGTTGACTCCCCTGCCCTCCTCTGCGAGGTGAGAGATGGGTATGAAACCCTCTATGCCAAAACAGTCGACTATGAGCCCTCCCTTAACCTTGCGGAGTCCTCTGACCTCGATGACCTCGCTCTTTTCGAGCTCCTCCTCGAGCCGGTTCCACCTTTCGTCGAACTCACAACGCCAGCGGCTTAGCGTCAGCTGGGCCTCCTCGCCCTGACTGATATTGGTCACCTGTACGCGGACTTTGTCTCCTACAGCCGGTTCCTTGATGGACTCCACCAAAACCCGGTGTGTCCACTCCTTCTGGGGTAGAAAACCCTCGCATTTGTAGCCCACGTCTACAAGCCAACCATCGTCACGGGCGTCAACGACAACGCCCTCGACCACCTTATTGCGATGGATATCCTCGAAGCCGCCCATCTGCTCCATTATGCTCTCCATCGTTTCTTCGTTCGCGTCCTGCGTTGTCAATTCATCACCGCGGATTTCATCCACCATCTCGTCACAGCCTCCTCGGACCTACAGCGTCTGTAATTTGCATGTTAAATCATTTATAAGCCAGTCAGGAGTGCTCCCCCCGGCTGCCACTCCTATCGACCTCTTCCCCTCCAACCACCCCCGATCAAGCTCCCCTACAAGTTCCACCCAGAGGGTGGAAACACCTAGCGACTCGGATATCTCCACAAGCTTGCGCGTATTTGCACTACTCTCCCCTCCTATGACGATTATGCCGTCGACATTTGGGGCGAGCAGCCGGATTGATTTTTGCCTTTCTATGGTAGCACGACAAACGGTATTATATACCTTAATTTCGCCAGTAATAAGTATTAATTTTGCGACAATCGCCGCAAGGGATGCCTCCATTTGAGTCGTCTGGCTCAAAACGCCAAGCCGCTCATACCGCGCGCCTTCGTCTATTTCGTCCTTGCCGGATATCACGAGCGAGTCTCCGGCTATATAACTCATGATAGCGCGCACCTCCGGGTGTTTCGAGTCGCCGAGAAGCACCACCCTGTACCCCTCGCGCGAAAGAGATTTCGCCCGATTTTGAGTGGCCCGCACGTGTGAACATGTGCCGTCTATGACAACGCGCGAGCGCTTGGCGAGCGCCTCCATCTCGGGTTTTGTCACGCCATGGGTCCTGACGAAGGACACTCGGCCGCACGGTACGTCGGACGCGCTTTCAACGAGGCGGAGTCCAAGCCGCGAGAGCCGCTCCACCTCCTGGGGATTGTGGATGGGACTTCCGAGCGAGTATACGTTCCCATACTCCGCGAGTGCGGATTCGAGCTGCCCTATGGCTCGTCTGACTCCGAAGCACAAACCAGTGGGACTGGCCATCACCAGGTTCATGCCGGGCCAGGTTCCGCTTTCAACTTGAAATTTTTTTCTGAAATTGTCTTTTTCATATCGTTTACTGCGCTTTCAATGGAATTATGGGTGATATTATACCATATAATAGGATAAAAATGTTTGAACCAACTCGTCTGTCTGCGCGCGAAGGCCTTTGTCGCCTTGACGTCCCCCTGCATAGCCTCGTCGAAAGTTATCCTGCCGTCGAGGTATAAGACCAGTTCTTTATAGCCAAAACCCTGAAGAGCCGGGAGGTCTCTGGAGTAACCGTTGTCCAGGAGCCACTTCACCTCCTCGGGATATCCAGCGTGAAACTGCTCCGCCACCCTCCGCTCTATCCTCTCGTACAAAAGTGCCCTAGGCGAGTCGATCCCGAAGTACAGAATCTCGACAGAGGCCCCCAGCTTGCGATTCTTCATATAGAGCTCCGTCGCGCTGCGGCCGGTCAGCGAATAAAGCTCAAGCGCCCGGACGAGCCTGACTTTGTCGTTTTTGTGTATGCGTGCGGCGCTGAGCGGGTCCACCTCGGCGAGCCTGCCGTGCAGCGACGCGGTCCCATAGGATTCCGCCGACGCCTCCAGCTCCTTTCTGATGTCCGGATCCTTTGGCATGGACTCGGATAACATCCTGCCTTCAAGCGCCCTGTAATAAAGCGGGGTCCCGCCGACCAGCAGCGGGATTCTGCCGCGAGACGATATCCTGGCTATAGCGCTCTCCGCTCTTCCGACAAAGTCGGCGGCTGTGAAAACCTCGTCAGGGTCCGCCGTGTCTATCAGGTGATGCGGGACTATTTTTCTCGCTTCGCGTGATATTTTGTCTGTTCCAACGTCCAGATATCGGTATACTTGCCGCGAGTCCACCGATACTATCTCCGCGCCTATATCAGCAGCGAGCTCGAACCCAGCGCGGGTTTTACCGACCGCGGTCTGCCCCACTATCGCGTAGACCGTCTTTTTCTCGGGAAAGCCGGTCATCTCTCGAACCAACTCTTGAGCCTTTCACCGGCCCGGAATAGGGGGGTTGGGCGGCCGGGCGGGCAGCTGTACGGCGAACGGCTGCGTTCGAGCGTTTCGAACAGGCGCACGGGCTCAGCCCGG
>JAITOY010000066.1 GCA_031289775.1 Synergistaceae bacterium | reverse complement strand
CCACGCAGTCAGACGTCTCGATACGCGCGACATCCCGGCCGGCCCGCCCGGCCGGGATAGCCGCCGCGCCGCCGCCGGCGCCGGCGCCGGCGACGACGAGGTCATAGCGTTTTGTCGCGGCAAAAACTTCCGCGCGGGCGAATAAAATTACATTTAAAAAAAATGCCAGCGCCACTATCGAGGCGGCAGATACCGCGCGGCTCATTCCGGCTTGTTGAACACGAGCCGCAGATACGCCATAAACGTCGGGTCGACGCCGGTCGTCTTGCCGGGCGAGTCCGATATTTTGGCGACTGGCTGTCCGTTGCAGGAGTTCATCTTCATTACGATGTTGAGCGCCGGTATCGGCGTGTCGTTCGTCAGGTTCGTCCCAATGCCGAACGATGTCTGTATTCGTCCGCGAAAGTGCCTGTATACGGCAAGCGCGCGCCGCAGATCCAAGCTGTCGGAGAAAACGAGACGTTTAGTGAGCGGGTCTATCCGAAGTTTTTTATAGTGGGCTATGACCTTCTCCCCCCATTCGTATGGGTCTCCGGAGTCGTGCCTCAGTCCGTCGAACAGCTTTGCGAAATAAAGGTCGAAGTCGGCGAGAAACGCGTCTATCCCAATGACGTCTGTGAGGGCAGTGCCGAGGTCGCCCCTGAATTCCTGAACCCATGCCTCCAGCGAAGCCTTCTGGAAGTCGCGGAGCCTGATGCCAAACGCCTGGAACGCCTGCATGTACTCGTGGGCCATCGTGCCTACCGGGGTGATGCCGAGATCCTTGGCGAGGAGCGCGTTCGACGTACCCTTGAAGTGATCGGGCAGCTCGCTAGCGAATCTGCTCACGACCTCCCTCTGCCATGAGCCGGAATACCTGCGGCGCAGGCCAAAGTCAAAGAGTATGAATGGCGTGGCCGGCTCGGAGTCCTTCAGCTCGTTTCTGAGATACTCGACCTTCTTGTCGAGCCGCCGCCTGGCCTCCTCTATAATGCCGCCGCGCGCCATGCGCCTGTAATACAGCTCGCTCACGATATACAGGACGTATATCTCAAACCCCATCACATGAGCAAGAGGCCCGGACGCCTTGACGATGAGCCTGTCGCCGTCCTTTCCAAGCTCCACGAAGCGCCGTTGAAATCGAAAGACTGTCAGGTAGTCTATGAAGTCGGACTTGATGTAGCTCAGACTTCCGAGGAAGTCGATCTCGTCCTGCCTGAAAAATAGCGTACACATTTGGTTCAGCTCCCTGTCTACGTCGTCGGCCAGCTCCGACAGGGGGTACTCCGGCTCGTTCCGGCAGACGAACGAATACTCCGCCCTCGCGCCTGGGTGGCTGTGCATCAAAGCCTGCCACATGCTGAATTTGTACAGATCGTTCTCGAGAAGGCTCTTGACGACAGGCCCGTCGTCGCGCCATTTTTCGTTAACAGCGTTTCCCATTGCGAACCTCCATGGCGTTTCCCTGAATATACGCTGTCCCCCTTGTCGAGACGCTCACCCGGCCCGTTATGGAGACATCGGCGACGAGACCACCCTCGTAACGGGCGTCGACCTCTATCAGACCTCCCGGTTGGGAGACGCGCGAGATGACGCTTTTTTTGGCCACTGCCGCGATGTACGCACCAACCGCCGCAGACCCGCTTCCACAGCCGCGCTCCCACACGGTGGTTTCGCTCTCCCTGACGTGGACGAGCGGTGTGATCGAGCAACGATCCGCGTCGTACAACATAACGCCAAACGCTTCGGCGTCCAAAATCCGCGCCCAGTCATCGACTGCCTTCAGCGCCGACTCTCTCAGGACTGCACCGGAACTGCCGAAAATTTCGAGCGGGACGATTACGTGCGTTATGCCCGGCAGTCGAACGACAGTGAGGACAAATCGAGAGCCGGCTATAGGCAACTCCATATCCGATATGCCCTCAGGCGCGGACAGACGAACCGTCCCGAGGAAAAATCCGTCCCTGGGCGTTATGGCGCATTCTATCACGCCTTTGACCCCGGACACCTCCAGCGGAACGTTGATTTTCCGCTCTCTACCCTTCTGGCTGTTTTTTTTTGCCAACTCGCCCGAAAAATTCCGCCACACCAAAAAAGCGGCCAGGCTCATCGTCGCGTTCCCACAGAACTCCCCGCCAGTCATCTGAAGTCTTGCCCACGCCTCGTCGTTTTTTGGCCGCTCGATGAATCCGGTCTGCTCCGCGCAAACGCTCACGTCTGACATAAGCGCTCGCGCCACCTCGGCATGTCTCTCCAGAGGAACGGGGCTCTCCACAAGTATAGTGGTGTTCTCGGTGGGATTCATCTTGACGAACTTTATCTCGGTCATACCATTCGCCCTCTCTCCGCGAACGCGCGTAATCGGCGCGATCGTCGATTTTTATGTGTCGGTTGATTTATCGCCGCGTCGGCATTATCATATACGAAAATGGCGACAAAAACATGGTCTCCGGTGCTATAATGAGCAGCGTTCAATGGTGTTCGCAAATGGCAGGATATCATTTTTGGGCGCTGACTGGAATGCTAGTCGGGTCATTGAGGTTCACGGGTTTTAAAGATTATTGGAGGCGGCGGTATGTTTGGGTATATTTCGCTGCACGTTCTCGATTTGAGGCGCGTAACTGAAGTTTTTTTGGAGTTGCGCAAGTAAAAAGCATGGTGTATAATAATGACGCTAAAAATTCCTGCGGTGTGCGTGTAACGGGATATGTCTTGAGCCAACGTCCTTATCCCGCGAGGTTTACTCCGAACCGGCAGCGGCGGCATATGCGTATGTTGCCCACGTTAAGGCTCGGGAGGCCTCACTCCTTGGAGGAGCGGGTCAAGACAGTCCGTCCACGGCACTGCGGGTTTTTTTTATTTTATCCTCGCCATATCGACGCAACACGACGACTCGTTTATGTCATTTAAGCTTCCCTTCTGGTCCCCATCGCAAGCTGAGGCGATAATATTCGACTGGGATGGAGTCATCGCCGAGACGAAGCTGGACTTCTCCGGGCTACGCGAAAAGTATTATGACACGAGGAGGGCCATGCTGCTTGAGGACGCCTGGCGTCTCACGCCCGACAGACACGCGGCTCTCATGTCCGAGCTCGAGGGGATAGAGATCGGGGGCGCAATGAACGCGGCGCCCGTCCCCGGCATAATGGACGTGATCCACTGGACCGAGGAAAACGGGATTCCGTGGGCCGTCGTCTCCAGAAACTGCCGCAAATCCATACTCATCGCAGCGCGTGTGATATCGATTAAACTGCCGGACATCGTGCGCTCACGCGACGACGGAGACTGCGTCAAACCTGACCCGCGCGCGCTCGCCGAGACATGCGCCGCGCTCGGGGCCGACGTTGCGCAGACGCTGCTCATCGGCGACTACATATATGACATGATAGGTGCGCGCAGAGCTGGCATGAGGGGAGTTCTCGTGCGCGAAAAAACGGCGGCGGACTGGGACGAGTGGTTGGAGTGCGTCTATGGCTCCATGGACGAACTCCAAAGAGAGCTGGATGAACCGGGCGAGATCACGCCATGGGAGTATCTGGAGCTGGTTCAAAGACACGGCAGGGATTTCCTGCGCTCGACTGTCGAGATAACTGCGCGCGTACCGGACTGTGAAAAGACTCAGATAAACGTCTGGCTCGCGACCGCAGCCTCCTTTGGCGTCGGAGCGTTCGCGGCGCCTGACGTCGTCCTCTCGCCGCGCGCGTGGAAAAAAAACAGGCAATTCGACCCGCGTTTCATGGGCGCTCCCTTGAGCGACGCAATCCGCGATTTCCTGAGGACGAGGTTCCCGCTCGTTTCAGTCGTGCCAGACGACGCTCCTGCCATCGATCTCCCCTCCGACCCGAACCAGATTGAGAATTTTCTGCTCTCGATGGCGAAACTCGATGGCTGACCTTTTCAGCGACTCGGGCGAGTCCATCCGTGAGGATGAGACCGACGCGATGACGTTCGAGGTTCCGCTCGCGGAGAGGATGAGACCGAGGACGCTGGACGAGTATGTCGGTCAGGAGCATCTCGTCGGTCATGGAAAACCGCTTCGCGCGCTTTTAGACTCCGGCCGGCTTCCAAGCTGCATTTTATACGGCAACCCAGGAGTAGGCAAAACAACCCTCGTTCGCCTCATGGCGTCGGCTACGGGACGCAGGCTGATGGAGATAAACGCAGTGAGCGCAAAGGTGTCGCAGTTGCGCGACCTTCTGGACGACGCCGTCAAGTTCAGGGCCTCCGGCGGCAGAAACGCCGTCGCGTTTGTCGACGAAATTTATCACCTGAACAGCGGACAGCAGAACGTCCTACTTCCCGCAGTCGAGCGGGGCGAGATAATCTTGGTTGGCACGACGTCGGAAAACCCCTGGTTCGAGATAAACAAAACTCTGCTCTCGAGGATGATCGTCTACAGCCTCGAGCCGCTCAGCATCGACGACGTGACGAAGCTGCTGCGCAGAGCCATGGACGACGAAAAACACGGCATCGGCAAACTGGGCCTCGAAACTGGAGACGACGTCCTGACTCACATCGCGTCCCTCACTGGCGGCGACGCGAGACAGGCGCTCACGCGCCTTGAAACGGCCGCCGCCGGGGCAGCCATGGGCGGCGGGAACGTCCTCACCCAGGAGGCGGTCGACTCCGCAACTGGCAGACAGACGCTGCGCTATGACAGGGCTAGCACGGATCACTACTCCGTGATATCGGCGCTCATCAAGAGCGTCAGGGGCTCCGACCCGGACGCCGCTCTCTACTGGCTCGCCCGGATGCTTGCGTCCGGAGACGACGTCCGCTTCATCTGCCGGAGGTTGTGCATTCTGGCCTCGGAGGACGTTGGGCTCGCCGACCCGATGGCCCTGATTCTGGCAGAAAGCTGCGCGTCCGCCTGCGACAGAGTCGGCCTCCCGGAGGCAAAACTCATACTGGGCGAGACCGTAGTCTACCTCGCCGCCGCGCCAAAGAGCAACTCGGCCTACCTTGCGATAAAAGCTGCCGAGAGCGCCGTATCAGACGGTGACATAATGGAGGTGCCTTACCACCTGCGAAACGACGGCGAAGGCTATCAGTACCCGCACGACGACCCGAGACACTGGATTCCACAGAGCTACCTCCCAAGACAGGCCAGGTTTTATTTCCCCGGCAAGCTCGGCGCCGAAACGAGAATGGTCGAGCGGCTGAAAAAATTCTGGAAACGCTTCTTTGAGGATGGATAATATTTTCGGTTCGTTTCATTCAAAACATGCGCTTTTATACTGTCTTCACGCCGTTGCCTTTTCACATGAAAAACATTAAGCCTATTTCACAAAAAATACCTCATAAATAGCCCTGTTTCCCCACAATTCACGACGGTACCATTATATCGCGCACAGGCGCCGATATCTCAGAAAACGCTGATTTATTGTAAGAGGCCTGAAGGGTGAAGGGCGCCCGCGCCGTCAGGGACGCATCTCTAAAGATTGGACAGTGAGACGGGAGGGCTGAAGATGAACAACATCAAGGATTATTATTTCATTTTAGGAATCAAAAGAATGGCGTCGCCGGAAGAGGTGGAAAAAGCGTACCGCTTTAGTCTGAAAATCGTAAATGGCGCGGACTACGGCGATTCGCGCGACAGCAACGCGCTCAGGCAAAACGTGCTCGATGACATAAACGAGTCCTACGACTGCCTGGGAAACCCGGTCAAACGCCTTGCGTATGACGAAGGCCTGGACACGCATTTTCCCCCAGAGCCGCCTCCGGCCCCGATCATTCCGCAGTCGCCGCATTATTCGAGGGAGACGCTCGATCTCGCCTTCGCAACGATGAGCAGGAAAAGATCCCGTTCGCTCCCCACGCTTGGAAGATTTTTAAGCGCGCTCCTGTTCTTACTCTGCGTCGGTGTCGGATCGGCGACCGGCCTGAATTACTTCTACACCGGAAAATATGGATTCCCCGACCAGAATGAGATTAGTGCCTTACAGACAAGGCTGGCTGAACGTGTGAAAACAGAACGGCAGCATTCCGAGCCGGTTCGCGTCGAGAGACGGCCGACACAGTACGCAGCCGCGCCGCTCGATAGAGCGCACGTCAATACGATGAAGGCCAAGAGCCGCCCTGTGACGGCGCGTTACGCCGCGACAAAAAAGCAAGAGCGCTACGTCCGCGTATATGACATCAGATACGGCGGAGTTATCACTAGCGCGAGAGCCATCTGCAGGAAGTCTCCGCACAAAGACGCCCAGGGCGCGATCAGGATGGCGAAAAACGCCGTCGTATTCGTGACGAAGGAAACCCGAGACGATGACGGCACAATCTGGTACTACGTTGAGAACAACGGCGGGGAGGGTTGGCTGGAGGGCGGACGTCTGAAGGTGTACAAGTGAGTTTGCGCGACTCAGTCCATTATTGACGCGAGCGCGCAGAGAAAGGCGTCGTTGTCGGCCGTGTCGTGGACGGCTATCCGAAAGTGCCAGTCGTCCAACCCAGAAAAATTCGCGCACCTGCGAATGAGTATTTTTTTGCCGTGCAACCTCTCGTATAACAGACTCGCTGGCCGCTTGGCGCTCTGCGCCAATATGAAGTTCGCCGCGGCCGGATATGGACGATATCCGAGGATCTTTAGGCCTTTCGTGAGCCTCGCCCTCTCGACGGAAATTTTTTTCGCCGAGTCGGAGAGGAACGGCTCCGGGTTCGACGCGCAGGCAATAGCGAACGCCTCGCCCACACAGTTAAGCGGCCACGACTGGATGGCGTCCCTTATCTGGAGTGCCGTCCCCGGTTCGGATATAACAAAACCGACGCGCAACCCGGGCGCCGAGAATTCCTTAGTTATGGCCCTGAGAACCAGCGCCCGCTCGTCTGTGAGGCTCAGACAGGAAAAAGCGCGAGGATGCGTCAGGTTCATGAAACACTCGTCCACCATGAGCCATCCTCCCCTAGAGGCGCATACGGCTGACAAGGCGCGCAGCTCGCCCTCCGTCCAAGCCCTGCCGGTAGGGTTGTTCGGCTGGCACGCTATAAAAAGATCCCCCCCCGAAAGCGTCTCCTCTATTTCGCTCAGTGGAAACGCGAAACCGTCTACTGCGTGCGTCCCGATCTCAGCCACGGGTACATCAAGACGGCGGGCGCTTTTTGCGTAATCAGCGAACGTGGGCGCGACCGTGACGAGACGGGACGGTCTCAGAGCCGCTATTACCGCTGAGATAAGCTCGCTCGCCCCGTTGCCGAAAACGAACCTATCCGGGTCGACTTCAAGCCAGTTGGAGAAGACGTTTTTTATAGCCGTCTGGCCTGCATCCGTATATCGCGATATCAGCCCGAGCGCGGCCTTCGCGGCGTCCATGCCACACGCCGGCGGCCCATATGGGTTTATATTGCTGGAAAAATCGACAATTTCGTCTGGCGCGGCAAAGTCGTAGATGTTGCCTCCATGCGCGCTCATGGGAAGATGACGCTCCCGAGGACTATCGAGAAAAGACCGGCAAGCGCGTAAGCGTTCCAGTAAATTGAAAGCGCGTTCATGAGATCCATGACGTCCGGACGCGGCCCTTCACCTATAAATGGCTTATCTTTCAGCTCCCCTAAGTAAGACGTAGGGCCGCAGAGCTTGACGCCGAGGGCGTCGGCGAAAGCCGCGATCGGGTACCCTGAATTTGGGCTCGCGAGCGCGCCGCCGTCTTTGCCAGCTCTTTCGAGGACGCTTCGCACGCTGCCCCCTACAAGCGGGGCGACGAGAGCTATAAAAAGCGCCGATATACGAGCCGGGAGAAAGTTCACTATGTCGTCGAACTTCGCCGACGCCCAGCCGAAATCCACGTACTCCTCCGTCTTGTAGCCGACCATCGCGTCAAGCGTGTTCGCGACCCTGTGAATCCACGCGAGGATCGGCCCCCCAAGGGCTGCGTAAAACAACGTCGCGCAGGCCGAGTCGCTGAAGTTCTCCGCCAGGGTCTCTATGGCGGACGAGGCTATCTCCTCCTCGCCCATTCCATCGACGTCTCTGCTGACGAGCATCCGCAGGCGCGCGCGCGCCTCCCCCGGGCCATGCTGAAAAAGCGCGCGCGCGACGCCGCCAACTTCGCGAGCCAGGCACGTTCCACCGAGCGCGAAGTAGATCGCCGCCCCCTCGATGGCTGTGAGAAGCGGTTTTGAAAAAGACGTGACAACAAAAAGCAGGGAGAGGGGTATTATAAAAACCGCAATGTTCAGCAGCAAAAAGATCCCGCCTTGTGCCCTGGCGCTTATGGGTAACCTGCGGCATACTATCTCGGCCACCCCAATGACGTGCCCGAGGAGACGCACAGGATGCCATATCCACGCCGGATCCCCAAGGACAAAGTCCAGGAGAAGCGCTATTACGATGGCGAAAATAAACAAATCGATCCCCTCCGAGTTAGTTTAAGGAAAACCTTGAGACAAGGCATACAGATTAACACAGAGTCGCGCTTTTGAACACATCAATCGCCGCAAATAAGGCGAATTCGCCGTCTGCGGCGAAGCGAGTGGACATTTTGGCGCCCATCGTGGGATAATTAAGCCGATAAAAATGTCGCGAGGAGGAAAAACCTTGAAAAAATTTACGCGTCTCTCAACAGCAATGTCCATTTTACTTTCTCTCTGTCTGCCCTTTTGCCCGGCGGCTGTAGGAATCGTCGCGGCCTCGGACGCCCCTCCGCTTATCCCCATGGAGGACTTCTTCCGCAACCCGGAAAGCGCCAGATACAGGATATCGCCGGACGGAAAAAATCTGGCGTATCTGAAGCCGTGGGAGAACCGTTTGAACATCTACGTCCGCGACATTGAAAGCGGTGAGGAGCGCAGGATCTCCTCCTCTACAGAGCGCGATATAGGGGATTTTTTCTGGAAAGGGGAAAAACGAATCATCTTCAGCCAGGATCTCGGCGGGGATGAAAACTTCCATATTTTTATGGCCATGATAACCGGAGGCGAGATTCTGGAGCTGACCCCCTTCTCTGGAGTCAAATCCCGTTTGGTTGACGATCTGGAGGAGAACCCTCGCCACATGCTTATCTCCATGAACAGGGACAACCCGGAGGTATTCGATGTCTACAGGGCAGACGTCGAGACTGGGGAGCTGGAGCTCGTCGAGCGCAACCCTGGCGATATTCTTGGGTGGCTCACAGACCACGACGGCCAGCTCCGGGTCGCGTATCAGGCGATCGGAACCGACACGAACATACTCTATCGCGCCTCGGAGTCCGAGCCGTTTAAAACTCTGGTCAGGACGGATTTCAAGGACATATTCGACCCTCTCTTTTTCAGCTTTGACAACAAAAACCTCTACGTCGCCTCCAACATCGCGAGCGACAAAGCCGCCATATATGAATACGACCCTGAGAAGGGCGAGACGATCCGCCTGATCTACGACAATCCCGAGGTTGACGTCGAAAATCTGCTGTCGTCTAAAAAACGCAAGGTCATCACAGGCGTCGCGTACACAACGGACAAATCTCACTACCACTTCTTCGACGATGACCGAAAAAAGCTCCAGGACGCCATCGAGGCCATGTTCCCGGGTTGGGAGCTCGCGGTCGTCGGCATGGACGACGAAGAAAAGAGGGTCATATTCGCGACGTTCAGTGACAGGTCACTCGGCGCGTATTACCTCTACGACCGCGAGACGGAGAAGCTGGATAAACTCGCGGACAGGGCCCCATGGCTGAAGGAAAAGCAGCTCGCCTCCATGATGCCGATCAAGTACAAGGCACGCGACGGACTCACGATACATGCGTACCTGACGCTCCCCAACGCGGCCTCGCTGGACGTCCCGCTCGTCGTCATCCCGCACGGCGGACCTTCGAGCCGCGATACATGGGGGTACGACCCGGAGGTTCAATTCCTGGCAAACAGGGGCGCGGCTGTGCTTCAGCCTAACTTCAGGGGCTCGACCGGATATGGAAAGGTCTTCTGGCAGGCCGGCTTCAAACAGTGGGGCAGGGACATGCAAAACGACATAACCGACGGAGTGGAATATCTGACCGGGCTCGGCATAGCGGACAAAAACAGGATAGCCATTTACGGCGGCAGCTACGGGGGTTACGCGGCCCTCGCCGGAGCGACGTTCACGCCGGATCTTTACGCCTGCGCCGTCGACTATGTTGGCATATCGAATATTTTCACGATGTACGAGAGCTTTCCTCCATACTGGAGGCCCCTTCTCGCAAGGGAGTACGAAATGATCGGCGACCCTGTCGCGGACAAGGAGCTTCTGGAGGAAATATCGCCAATATTCCACATCGACAGGATAAAGATCCCGCTCTTCATAGCGCACGGCGCCAACGACCCGCGCGTTAAGAAATCAGAGTCGGATCAGATAGTGGAGGCAGTGAGAAAATCCGGCCGCGAGGTCGTCTACATGCTAAAGGAGAACGAGGGACACGGGTTCCGAAACGAGGAGAATCGCTTCGACTTCTACCGCGAGATGGAGAATTTCTTCCGCAAACACCTCGGTCTGCGCTGACGGCTGGGGAAATAAGCATCGATTTTAGAAATTGCTGCTTGACAAAAATCAAAAGATCCACCTCTTCGCGACTTCATACTCCTCCGGAGTGTTTATGTCGGCTGGCGCCTCGTCGACGAGCTTCAGGCGGTCGATGAGCTTCGCGCGAATCGTCATCCCGTTCTCGAGCATACGAAGCTGCTCGAGCTTCTCCCTCGCCTCCAGCACTCCCTCCGGCAGCGAAACGACTCTACGCAGCGCGTCAGTCCTGAACACGTAAATCCCGATGTGGTGATAATAATCCTTGTTGAGCCCTGAGCGCTCCGGGTCTCTTATGTATGGGGCGGCGGCGCGAGTGAAGTAGAGCGCGCGCGCCTCCGTCTCCCCGGGCCTAAGCCCCATCACAATCTTGACCATGTTTGGGTCGAGAACGTCGCGCTCGGACTTGAAGGTCATACAACATGTCGCCATGTCGCAGCCGGTGCGCCGAACCATCTCTATCAGCGGAAGGTTGACGCGGGGGTCGACGTTGACGCCGTCTCCTTGAAAATCCACGGCTATGTCGTAATCCTTCCCATCCGCGTCTATGTTACGAAGGGCGTCCGCGATGGCGTCCGTCCCGCTCGGCAGCCCTTGGGCCGTCAAAACCGCGCGCCCGCCGAACGTGCGGCAGACGTCGATTATCTCTTCGTCCGGAGACGCGATGACGACCTCCCCGTCTATCGCCCAACGCACGTTCTCATACACGCGCTGGAGGATGCTCTTCCCGTTAATGTCCAAGAGCGTCTTGCCAGGCAGCCGCGCCGAGTTCATATGGACAGGGATGAATGTGATCACTCTCGTCAAATTTTTATCCCCTTTGATTTTTGCTATTATTGATTTTGATTGTACTCTGGTTTTGTCATTTCCGCTTCAATCGCGAGACGAATTTTCCCCGCCGCCTCCGCGCGCGCAGTCTCACCATAAGGCTCGCAATGCCCGTCCCAGACGACGCCCGGCCAGTCCGGATCTCCCTCGCGACGGCAGATGACGTGGACGTGGAGCTGCGGCGTTTTGTTCCCGATCATCGCGACGTTGACTTGGCCGTGCGGAAAAAGCCACGCCAAAGCGCGCCCGGCCAGAACAATTTCGCGCATCAACTGCAACCCGTCGTCCACTGAGAGAAGTGTAACATTCAGCGCGTTCTCACATCTCGGGATGAGGAAAATCCACGGATATAGCCGGTTGTCCTCAAGCCTCACATTGCAGAACCTGAGATCCGTTATGAATGTCTTCTCCGCAAGAGCGGGCAAAAGCTCAAAAACCACGACGCACTCCCCCATTCCGTCATCCGGACGTATAATCCTATCGCCTTTAGCGGTGGGAAGTCAAGGGAGACGGAATATAAGCGAATGGCAATAGGTTTTTTCCGTTTCTTTACGTTGCGACGATCGATTCGCGCGAACACTTGTCAGGATTTGGATGGAGCGGTAAACTCGAACGATGAAGAGAGGGGAAATAACTCACACTCCATTTGATTTTCTTCACACAGGACGAATGGCCGAGGCCAGCGTTGCGCTGTTGGGCGACATCGTGCTGGATCGCTACCTCATGGGGTCTACATCGCGCGTCTCGCGTGAGGCGCCTATACCGGTAGTTCTCTGCGACAGAGAGAAGGACAACCTCGGGGGCGCCGGCAACGTCGCTATGAATCTGAGGGGGATGGGCTGCCGGGTATACCTGGCTGGAGTCATCGGAAGAGACGCGGAAGCCTCCCGCGTCAGGAGTCACCTCGAAAGGAACGGGATCGCGGCAATGCTCTTCGAGCGCGACAGTCCCACTCTGACGAAAACGCGGCTTATCTGCGGGGAGCAACAGGTGGCCCGCTTCGACCACGAAATCCTCGCCCCTCCGGACAAACGCGAGGCCGATGAAGCGCTCTCGTGGCTGAAGGAGCTGCTCGATGACGGCTCGCTCAACGCAGTGATCCTGTCGGACTACGGCCTCGGCTTCTGCACACCCCGCATCTGCGAGGACGTGATCGCAGCGGCGCGTTTGAAAAATGTCCCGGTGTTCATCGACCCTCGCGGCAACAACTGGCGGAAATATCGCGGCGCAACCATAGCCACGCCGAACCTGGCGGAGCTTTCAGCCGCGCATGGCGCCGCCGTCGCCAACGAGGACGAAGCCGTCGAACAGGCCGGCAAGGACGCGCGAAGGCGCGCCGCTCTTGATTGGCTGCTCGTGACTCGCTCGTCGCGTGGCATGACCCTCATCGGCAAAAAAGGCGCAACGCACATCGACGCCCGCCCCATTGAGGTATATGACGTCAGTGGCGCGGGGGACACCGTAATCGCCTGCCTCGCGGCCTCCTTCGGAGTCGGGTTCTCCATCGACGAAGCGGCGCGTTTCGCGAACGAGGCGGCGCAGATCGTTGTGACGAGATCCGGGACGTACCCGATCACCGCATCGGATCTGCTCGACGCGCCGGGCAAGCGCGTTGTCGGGCGCGAATCCGCCGCGAGCCTCTGTCAGGAGTGGAGGGCGAAGGGCAGAAGGGTCATATTCACAAATGGATGTTTCGACATTTTGCACGCGGGACACGTCGACAGCCTCGAGCGGGCGAGATTGCTTGGAGACTGCCTGATCGTCGGCCTGAACAGCGATCGCTCCGTCAGAGCCTTGAAGGGGAACGACCGGCCGGTCAACGGCGAGGATGTGCGCGCGCGTCTGCTCGCGGCCCTGCGCGCGGTCGACCTCGTCGTTGTGTTCGACGAGGACACGCCGGCGGAACTCCTGTCCAAGCTGCGGCCCAATGTCCTCGCCAAGGGCAGCGACTACAAGGCCGATGAACTGCCCGGGCGCGAGTTCGTTGACGAAGTCGCGATACTGCCGCTTGTCGAGGGCTTCTCAACGACCGAGACGATTCGCCGCGTCGGGAAAACAAAGGCGCGGGTTTAATCACCTTGGAGCGCGAAATCATGGGTATCGCTCAAAACAAAAACGCGGCCATGGCAGATGGCGAGTCAAAAACGAAACAAAAAGAGCAGACGCCGTTTTTCAAGCCCATGGCGCCGCAGCCGGGCGACAAGGTTCTCTGGATACGCCTGAGCGCGTTCGGCGACGTCCTGCAGGCCGGGGCGTCGGCACAGCGATTCAAGATGAAGTACCCTGACGTCCGGGTTACGTTTTTGACGAAACCGGTCTTTGCGGATCTCATCCGAAATCAGCCATATATCGACGAGGTTATCGCGTGGGACGTCAAAAAAAAACCGCTCGATTTTTTCAAGGTCGTGCGAACCGTCCGCGCCTCGAATTTTAAATGGCTTTTCAGTATGCATCGCGTCCTGTCCGTCGCGGCGGTCGCGCTTTTCAGCCGAATACGCCAGCGTTTCGGCTACAACAGGACTATTCAGTTCTGCTACAGACAGACGCACTGGGAGTCGCTCGATTACCTTGGCGTGGATTTCATGCGGCGCGACAGTGTCGCCATCTTCACTACCGAAGAGGACAGGAATAGAGCAAACCAGATGCTGTCGGGGCTTCCAGAGAAAAAAATCTTCGCTATAATAGGCGCGAGCAAGGAGAAAAAACTCTGGCCGACCGAGCACTGGATCACGTTTTTATCCAGACTCGCCGAACAGGGATGGGGAATTATACTTAACGGAAACGGCGCGTCGGAGGAGGGCATGGCGCTGGAGATAGAAAACGCCATCTCAAAACCCTGCGTGTTGAACCTGGTCGGCCATACGACGTTCCCGCTTTTGGCCGCAGTCGCCCGGGCCTCCACCGTAGCCATAGGCAACGACACTGGCCCTCTGCACCTCGCCGCGCTCGTTGGGACGCCTACCATGGGGTTTTTCGGCGTCACGGACGCCTATGTTATGGATCTGCGGATGCCCTGGTTCCGCGACATTCGCGTGAGCTGCCCCAAAGCGGGCTGTTGGAACTACGTCTGCCCTCTGGATTGCCTGTCCGGTATCTCGCCGAAGCGGGCGCTCTCCGAATTCCATGACTTCGCAGCTCGAATCCGTCGACCGGAAGAGGCGTCCGCAGGCAGCATAACTCACGGACTGTAAGACATTGCGCATATTACTATCCCAATTCCAGCGCGTTAAATGTATATTTCGATTCGTGTGTTAGGAGTTGTAGAGTATATAATGACGACGTTATTTCGCGTCATCGCTTGGAAGGCGGGTGCTGCGTGTTTGTCCGAAACGCTTGGAAGACCTGAGGATAAAACGGATGCAATACCGAAGAGGAGACGGCGACGGAGCGACTGGGACGACCCTATCGTCAGGGTTTCGCGCGGCGAACGGCCGCCGATCCCAAATCTCAAACTTATCGTCATACTGACGGACGGCGTGCGTGAAAACATCAACCAGAGCCGAGGGCTGGCTTCATGGCTGTCGCGTCGCACTGGCGCGGAGATTCTGGAACAGGAGGTTCCCGAGCTTACCGGCGTGAGGCGCCGCAGGGCGTTCACCGCTGTTGCGAAGCTGCTGGAGGGAAACCGCAGAAAAGCGCGTGATTGGCTTGCGCTCGCCGATGGGGAGGGGATCATACGCACCCTTGGCAAGTGGCTTCTGGAGCGCGACATAAGGGAGGGGGACGCGTCCTCGCTCATTATCCTGTCCACAGGCTCGATGCCCTCTTTCTACAACGTCGCCCTCGGTTACATCTGGCGATGCACTTGCGTCACGATAACGACGCCCGGAGTGATAGGGACGGAGCCTTTCGACTTCGCCGTAGTGCCGGAGCACGATTACCCGCTCGACCTCTCGAACATACTTACCACAGTCGGCATACCAAACCTCATAGTTAGGGAGGAACTGGGGCCAGTGGCGGAATCGCTGATGCGTCAGTTCCCTCCGCAAAGCGACCGCAGATGGGGGGTGCTAGTCGGGGGGGACGACAAAAACTATCGTATAACGTACGATTGGGTGCAAAAACGCCTTGGCAAGGTCTTTCACGAGGCGGAGCGTAGCGATGTTGACCTGTACATAGCGACAACCGCAAAGACGTCAAGGGAAGCGGAGAGCGCGATCCGCAGGCTCGCGGCGAACAGCGAGCGCGTGCGCTTCCTTCTGATCGCGTCGACTGATCCGTTGAATCCAATCCCCGCGATACTTGGCGCCTGTGACGAGGCGTTCGTGACAGACGACTCTCTCGATCTGGTATCAGAAGCGGCTACGGCCGGACACAGGGTCGTCCTCCTCAGGGCAGAGCACATAGGCATAAAGAACAAGCTCCAGAGGGTGACGTCCAGCATGGTTGTGGCTGGCCTCCTGCCAAGGAGGATGCTGTGGGGAATCCCTCGATTCGAACAGACGTTTCACAGCTTCGAGAAGATGGGGCTGCTGATAGAGTTCAAGGACTGGATGAAGGAGCGCAGACGCGACGACATGTCTCCATTCGCTCCACTTGACGCGGATATGGAGCCCGATCCAGACGGTTTCAACGAAGCGAGGCGAGCCGCCGACTGGATACTCGAAAATCTAGGGGATGTCGTCCACCCGTCGGAGGGCGACTAGCCAGCCAAAAATCCGAGACATACTCCAGCGCGTTTATCCCGTCCGTCGCCTCGCCAGACGTCTTTCCTCCCCCTCCAGTTATCGCAACCAACGAAGGGGCGGAGACGTGGGCGGCGATTGCGTCGAACACGCTAATTGCAAACGCCGCCATCCTCACCGCGCCTTATTTACAAAATCCTCTACGGAGGCGGCCAGACCGGGCGCGTCGAGACCATAATGGGCCAAAAGCTCCCTGTACGGTCCGCTTGTGGCGTACACATGCGGCAGGCCCAACTTCCTCACCTTCGTGGGAAGCTCCTCGCTCAGAACCTCCTGGACGATCGTGCCGAGGCCGCCTATAACGTAATGCTCCTCGACTGTGACCACGAGGCCGGTTGATCGGGCGCTCTCCAGGACGAGATCTCTGTCGATCGGGTACACGGTCGGCATGCCGACGAGGCGCGCGCTTACGCCGCGCGCCTCCAAAAACCCGGCCGCTTCGATGGCCGCGCCGGTGAGGGTTCCTGTCGAAATGACCGTCACGTCAGAGCCCTCTCGCAATATGCGTCCCTTGCCTATCTCCAAGGGCGACTGCTCGAACAGATCCGGGATCGGATCGTTGCCTATGCGCATGTATACCGGCCCTTTATGCTCCAGTATGGCGTACACGGCGGAGGTTATCTCACCAGGATCCTGAGGGGCGAGCACAGTCACACCTGGAATCATTCTCGTCAGGGCAAAATCCTCCAGACTGTGATGCGTCGCGCCTAGGTCGCTGTAGCTGATGCCGCTGTTGCGTCCGACGATCTTGACGTTCTGTTTCATATAGCCGAGGTCGTTGCGGAACATTTCGAACGGGCGCGACGTGACAAATGGCGCTATCGCGCAGAAGACTGGGATTTTGCCTGTTGTGGCAAGGCCGCTCGCTATGCCGACCACCCCCTGCTCCATTATGCCGAACTCGTAGTAACGGTCGGGAAACTGCTTTTTGAAATCGCCGTGCCCGGAGCTGCCGCCGCTGTCGGCGGAGAGAACGACGATGTCCGGGTTGTGCCGCGCCGCTTCGAGGACAGCCGCCCCGAATATCTTCCTCGGATCCGATAATTTAACGTCCATCAGCCAGCCTCCCCAAGCCTGACGGCCTCGTCAAGTTCAAGCTCGGCCAGGGCGAGCTCGTCTTCCTTTGGCTTCCAGTAGTGATACGCCATTTTGCCCTCTGCAAAGCTCAGGCCTTTGCACTTTATCGTATGGGCTATGACGGCCGAGGGTTTCCCCGGTTCGAATGGCAACGCGCCTAGCGTGTTCACTATCTCGGACATGTCGTTGCCGTCGATGGATCTCGTGGCCCATCCGAAGGCGGAGAAACGCTCCTCGACAGGCTCCATGTTCATCACTTCCACAGTGCGCCCGCTTATCTGCAGACCGTTGTCGTCGACGAAAACGGCGAGATTTTGCAGCCCATAATGAGCAGCGGCCGCCGCCGCTTCCCAGTTGCTTCCCTCGGGGAGCTCTCCGTCGCCCATGATAGTGTACACACGGCTCTCGAGGCCGGCGGCGCGCAACCCTAGCGCCATGCCTACTGAGATGGAGAGTCCATGCCCAAGAGCTCCAGTGTTGGCCTCCACGCCGGGAAGTTTGTGCATATCGGGGTGCCCGGGCAGTTTCGTGTTGAGCTTGCCGTATGTGTCAAGCAGTGAGATGTCGAAAAAGCCCCGCTCCGCAAGCGCCGCGTACTGCGCCATGCACTTGTGCCCCGCGGATAGGATGAAGCGATCGCGGTTCGTTTTTCCAGGGTTTTTTGGGTCGACATCCATCGCGTGGAAGTAGAGCGCCGTGACTATGTCCAAACACGACAAAGAACCGCCCAAGTGTCCGGCGCCGCTGCTGCGCACCATGCGCACAACGCTACGTCTGCATCTGGCGGCGTGGCGCTCCAAAAGCTCGATAGTTCCCAGCATAACTATTTACCCTGTTTCTCGAACTCTGTGATTCGGCCGACCTTCGGGCCGCTGCGGCTCTTTGGGTCATACGCGTTCGACAGGTACTCCTTCACGAGGCACTTCGCCAGCTCCACCCCCATCACCTGCGCGCCGAAGGTGATGATGTTCGCGTTGTTCGAGAGCTGTGCGCGCTGTGCCTGATAGATGTTGCTCACAAGAGCCGCATAAGCGCCCTCCACTTTGTTCGCGGCGATGCTGACGCCGATTCCAGTGCCGCAGATCAGGACGCCGCGGTCTGCCTTCCCCGCCGCAACGTCCTTCGCGACCGCGATAGCGACGTTGGCGTATACCGGATCCTCGCTTCCGTAGTCCAGAACCTCGTGCCCGAGCTCCTTTATATATGGGATGAGCTGCGCCTTGAAGTCGATCGCGTTCGGATCGCAACCAATAGCTATTTTCAACTCAATCATTCCTTTCCCGCCCCTCCGGGCGAAATATTTTAAATTTTGTGTTTCGACAATCAATGGGCTACGTCATTATATACATTTGGCGGACATAAAGCCAGCGGCTCCGGCACTCTAAGAAGACCGATTTATTATTTAGACGCGATTTGCCAAGGCATATGGGTTTTTTCCGTTTTATCATCAGTTCCTAAAGTTGAACAATCCTGCACATTATTTGGATCATTTCATCATCGACGGCAGCCACGTGCTCAGGCCAGGAAATGATATGATGATTATGAGGAAGAGGAGGACGAGTGCGACGAAGGGCGTGGCGCCCCTTATGACCTCGCCCATCCTGATGTCGTCCCTCATGCCCTTGATCACGTACAGGTTCATGCCGACCGGCGGCGTTATGAGCGCCATCTCCATGTTGACCGTCACTATGACAGCGTACCAGATCGAGTCGATGCCGAGCGCTCCCAGCAAGGGAGCGACCAGCGGCATCGTCAGCAGCACTATCGACACTGTCTCCAGTATGCATCCGAGCACTAGCATCAGGATGTTCATAGCCACGATAAAGAGCAACGGGGACAGGTTTTTGGCGATTACGAACTCGGTGAGCATCTGCGGAATCTCGAGCATGGTCATGACTCGGCCAAATAGCACGGCGCCGGCAACGACCATCGCTATCATGCAGCTCGTGCACACGGACTTGAGACAGATGTCCGGCAGTTCCCGCAGCTTGATAGTGCGGTAGACGAATAGCGTCAGGATCAGGCTGTAGAAGAGGCCGACAGCCGCCGCCTCCGTGGGGGTGAACACCCCGCTATATATGCCGCCCACAATTATGAAGGGCAGGGCGATGCCGAGGATATTGCGGCGGGTGATGTCGAATCTCTCGCGCCAGCTCTTGCGCGGCATTGGGGTGAAGCAACCGTGAGCGCACCTGAAGACGGCGTAGGCGATCAAGAGGCCAGTGAGCACGAGGCCGGGGATGATGCCGGCGGAGAACAGCTTGCCGACCGAGTCCTCAGTGATGGATGCGTAGAGGATCATCGGGATGCTCGGTGGTATGAGTATCCCAAGCGTGCCGCCGGCTGCCAACAGCCCCAAGGTGAACTTTTTGTCGTACCCCCTCCCGGTCATTGCCGGATAGGCTACCATGCCTATCGTTGCGGACGTTGCCGCGCCGGAGCCCGTTATGGCGGCGAAGAACGCACAGGAGAGGAGCGTGGCGATTGCGAGGCCGCCTGGGAGATGGCAGACCCATGCGTTCATCACGCCGAAGAGGTCGTCGCCGATGTGTCCGTCCAGCAGAACCTGGCTCATTAGTATGAAGAGCGGAACCGCTATGATGACGAAGCTGTCGGTGGATGTGAAGATGGTGTTGCCCAACAGCTTGAGCGGCAGGCCGTAGTTGAGTATGAGCGCGAGCGACGTCACTCCGAGTGAAAAGGCGACAGGGAGCCCGAGTAGCAGTACGAAGAGCAGCAGCAGCACGACGAGTATGAAGCCGGTCATTGCACGCCCTCCTACTCCTTCCGCCCGGCAGTTGAGAAATTGCCGGACTTGTCCGCCATGATGAAGATGAATTGCAGCGTCAGCAGGACGAAGCCGAGCAAAAGCGCAGTCTGGGGTATCCACATGGGGATGCGCAGCAGAGTGGGGGAGAGCTTGCCGTACTGAAATGACGACGCCATCATCTCCCACGCCTGCACGCTGACTATGGCGCAGAATATCGCGCCCAGCGCGCTCGTCATGATCTCAAGTGCGCTAGTGGCCCTGCGCGACAGGCGCTCCATCAGTACGTCAATGCGGACGTGTTTGCCCTTCATGAGAGTGTACGCGCCTCCGGCCATCATTGTCCAAGTATATATATATATTGATATCTCCTGCGCCCATATCGTGGGCGAGTTGAACGAGTAGCGACACACCACCTCGAAGACAAGTATCAGGCACATGGCTAGAATGCCCATGCCGCACAGATACCCGACCGCGAGGTTGAGCCTTTCGACAGCGCGTCGGAATCCTTTCATGAACTCCCGGATCCTAGTCGATCGACCGCGCAAAGTCGAGGAGCTTTTTGCCGAGGTCGCCAGTCTTCGCGGCGAATTCGTCCCACACGCTCGCAGTGGCCTTCGCGAAGAGGTCGCGCTCATCCTGAGTGAGGGTATGGATCTCAAGCCCGGCCGCCTTTATGTCGGATAGGGCCTGGGCCTCGGACTCGGCTATGACGTCGCGCACCCACGCCTCGGTGTCTCGGCCGGCCTTGGTGATCGCGTCTTTCTCGTCGTCTGGGAGGGAGTTCCACCACTTGAGGTTGCCCTGCACGACGAACTGGGCGCAGGAATAGTTTGATATCGTCAGGTACTTCTGGATCTCGCTGATCTTGCGCGAGACGGCGGCGGGCATCCCTGTGGTCGCGCCGTCGACTGTACCCCTTTGCAGAGCCATGTACATCTCCGACGAGCTCATGATGGTCGGGGCCGCGCCGAGGGCCGCGAGGATGGCGGCGTCGCCGCTGCTGAACGCGCGCATCGAGAGTCCCTTGAAGTCGTTCGGGGTTTTGAGGGGTCGCTTGCTGTTGAAGAACTGGACGTAGCCGTAGTCGACCCAGAAGATGTCCTTGACGCCCTTGGCTGAGAACTCTGCGTTGAAGAGGTCGGACGCCCCAGCGTCGAGGAACTTCTTTATGGATGGCAGCTCGCTGAAGATGAAGGGAACCTCGAAGACGTCGATGGCCGGGATCATGCCGGACCATTTGTTTGTGGGGACGAGTCCGACCTCGACCACGCCGTCCTGGAGAGCCTCGACTATCTCTGTGTCCTTGTAGAGCTGAGCTGAGTCGAAGATTTTGCACTTCACCTTCCCGCCCGAGTACTCATTGACCTTGTCGGCGAAGAATATCATGCCCTTGGAAAGGTGGTGGGACGGCGGAAACTGATTCGACAGTTTGAATTCGGAGGCCCAAACCGCGCCAGCGGACAGAACCGAGGCGAACGTAACGACGAAACAACAGACTGCTTTGAAAAACGATTTGCGATTACTCACTTTACACACTCTCCTTTTTTGTATAGCCGAAAATTTTCCCCGGCGTTTTCGGGGGCAATCGATTAGATAGCGCATATTTTACCACTATTTGCAAGTCTCTGGCGTGTTTTTTCCCCTTGGTTTGCTGATAAACTCGGGACGCGCGAACTTTAGTGCCGGAGGCGCGCAGATTACACGCACCTCCGGCACTGGTGTTATAATTTCACTATAAGGCAAGTAGTCGCGACATAATTTTATCGCAAAAGGGGTTGTGCAAAATTATTCCCGGAAAGAAGAACCTTGGCGCTTACACATTCCTGTTACCCACCCCAATAGTGCTATGCGGCACATACGATAAGGACAGACGCCCAAATATCGCCACGCTCGCCTGGGCTGGGCTCTGCTGCAGCGAACCGCCGTCTGTGCAGATATCCGTCCGCAGGGAGAGGTATACACACACCGCGATCCTAGCGAAAAAAGAGTTCACGGTGAACGTACCTCCCGCGAGTCTCGCGAAAGAAATCGACTTCTGCGGAATGGCTTCCGGGCGCGACGTGGACAAATTCGAACGCGCCAGGCTCACGCCTAAACGCGGAGAGCTCGTGGACGCGCCTATCGTGGACGAGTTCCCCCTGTGCCTCGAGTGCAGGCTGCGACACAGAGTAGAGCTCGGCAGCCATGACATGTTCATAGGGGAGATAGTCGCGTCGTGGTTCAGTGAGGACTGTCTCGACGAAAACGGACAGCCGGATCCGCTAAAAATTTCGCCCCTCTCCTTCACTCCGCTCAAGACCGCCAGCTCGTATTACAAGCTCGGAGAATCGGCCGGCAGGGCGTTTGATATCGGAAAGTCGCTGTTGGCGAAGTGAGAAGACCTGTCGGCGAAGGTGCGCAGACAAGAGAAACGCTGATTAATTCATGCTCACGACATGTTGCAGCTCGGGAACGCAGACGCAGACTGGATTTCAATCTTTATCCTTTATGCTTCTAACAATAAATCGGCCCTTTCCAAGGGGACTCGTTTGCTATATGATTTTTTCATTCTCATAATAAAGGAGGTATTCTAATGGCGGAACACGATGAAAAAATCACATTTCGCTTCAGCAAATCCGCGACATATCGCATAGTGCCAGCCACCGGCGTATGGGGTGTGAGCGCGACTAACGGGGATATCCTGTGCAATTTTGTCGTCGACTCATTTGTCGTGCCTACGGAGATAGATTACAAGCCTGAGAGCGACGACGAGATAAAGAGAAAATTTGCCAAGGGCAGGAACGACGTCGAGAAAGAGCTTCAGGTCGGCGTCCTCATGAGCAAACGGACTTCAAAAATTGTCGGTGAATTCCTGATCAATTTCTCGAAGTCGCCGGACGACGAAAATAATGATGACATACTCGACGAGGTTTAGCAAATGAGAACGTCGGAGACAAACGGGGCGTCCGACATAGCGGCAGCTTCAGCGGCGTCGGGCGGTACGGCTGGCGCTATAAGTTTAGTGAATCTGATTGCGGCGGCGGATCGAATCAACACCCAATCAATCGAACTGGGCGAACAACAATACGAAGGCGGCGCGGGCCTGAGCGCGTCACTCCGCGAGAGCGCTCGGCAGTGGAACCGATATGAAGCGGTTGGGTACGAAGTTTCGGCTAAACTCGAAGTCATAGACATGCGCGTTAACGAGTGCATGAAGCGAATGGACGCCACAACGGAGCACACCCGAGAGTTGACGCGGGCGCTAGTTGAGGCGTTCCGCAACGAAACGGCCCTCCTCATCGAAAACAATCGTGAAAAAACGGAGCTGCTTATCGACACCAACAGGAATGAGACGATCCTCAAGATCGAAGCCAGCATGAGGGAGACGGAGCTCCTGATAAGATCCATAAAAGAGAGCACCGAAAGAACCGAGGCACGTTTCAGGGACGACAACGAAAAAGCGGAGGGACGGATCGAGCGGCTGGCCCGGGAGATAAAGGACTCGAACAACAGGATCCACGGCTATACACTGGCGAACGTAATAGGTTTCGCCTCAATTTTGATAGCCATCACCATCCTGGTCTGGTCGATAAAGACGATCGAGATAAAGACCCCTTCCGTTAACATCAACCAGGCGATCCCGCCAGCGCCTCTTGCGCAGACAAGTACGGAGTAGGACAATGGAAAGTTGGTTCGAGTGTAAGCGATAAATCGTTTTTTATCATATAATGAATTGTCGCTGAAGAAGTGGGCGAATTCTGCAAGCAGCTTGAGAGGTGTTGCCCTGTGTGGGGAAAGGATATAGGCATTGACCTGGGTACCGCGACGGTGCTTATTTTTATAAAGGATAAGGGCGTCGTTCTGAGAGAGCCTTCTGTTGTGGCGATGGATCAGAACAGCGGAAAGATCCTGGCGGTTGGTGACGACGCTAAACAGATGCTCGGACGCAATCCTGGAAATCTTACGGTCGTGCGCCCCTTGAAGGACGGAGTCATCGCCGACTACACGATGACGGAAGTGATGCTCAGACTCTTCATCAGAAAGGTCACGCAAGGTCTGGAGAGGATAATGCGCCATCGCGTCATGATATGCGTTCCATCCGGAGCTACGGATGTCGAGCGGAGAGCCGTGCTCGAGGCGGTGCTCGAGGTGGGCGCTAAGGAGGCTTACCTCATTGAGGAGCCTATGTCGGCGGCGATCGGCGCCGGGCTCGACATTGCGGAGCCGCGAGGAAACCTGATCGTCGACATAGGGGGCGGCACGACCGATGTCGCGGTTATTTCCCTCGGCGGCATCGTCATATCGGAGTCCCTCAGAGTGGGCGGCGATAAATTCGACGAGGCGATCACGCGTTATGTGAGAAAGCAGTTCAACCTGGCGATTGGCGAGCAGACAGCGGAGGATCTCAAGATGCGCATCGGGGCGTGTTTTCCCGATATCACGGAAGAACTGAGCATGAATATAAGAGGCAGGGACTTGATTCACGGCCTTCCGCGCCAGATCACTATAACTAGCACCGACGTGTCGAAAGCGATAGAGGAATCAATCGGCACAATAATTAATGGAATAAGACGCGTTTTAGAGCTAACGCCGCCCGAACTGGCAGCCGATATTATTGACAGGGGAGTGATCCTGACAGGTGGAGGCGCTCTCCTGAGAGGTTTGCCGGCGCTCGTAACGCAGCAGACGGAAATAGAGGCCATAGTAGCCGAATCGCCGATGGAGTGCGTAGCGCTTGGAACCGGAAGGGCCCTTCAGACACTCGATAAGTTCAAGGAGTCGGGTACGGTTCTCTCGGCAATAAGAAGGGGCGGCAGACGAAGGTAAAAAACGGCGGGGAGAACTGGAATTCCCCAATCATATGCCAGGTTTGGAGGAGACGACGTGTTCAGAGGGATATACGAGGGAGCTTCGGCGATGCTGGTTCAGGAGAAGATGCTTGACGTGATAGGCAATAACCTGGCGAATGTCGACACATCAGGTTTCCGCAGCAGGGTCGCAGTGAATAAATCGTTCCCGGAGGTTCTGATGGACAGGGTTGAGCGCTACACGGTAGTGGACGAAGCGCTTAACGAGGAACTTGGGGACAGGAAATTTATCCCCTACGTCAACGGGCGCGTTCCCATCGGCACAATACCACTCGCCAACGTCCTCAGCGAGACGGTCATGACGCTTCAGCCGGGGGTCGTGCAGATGACCGAGAACACACTTGACGTGATGATAAACGGCGACGGCTTTTTCGTAGTCGAGGACAACAATGGAAATCAGTTCTACACGAGGTCGGGGCACTTCCAGAAAGGGCCCGCGGGCGAGCTCATGACTCACGAAGGCGAGTTTGTAGTAGGCGTTGCCGGCAGGATAGCCCTCGGCGACGCGGCAAACTATTTCGTGGACGAGGCGGGGCAGATATACGGTGATAACGCCGTAGTAGGAGCCCTTCAGGTCGTGAACTTCACGGCGCCCACCTACCTTCACCAGGAGGGGCGTTCGCTCCTCTCTGAAACGCCAGGCTCAGGGGAGCCAGAGCCGGTTGTCGGGAACCGCGACATCGTTGGCGGCGCGCTCGAACGCTCTAATGTTGACATCGTCCCAGAGATGGTCAGGATGATCGAGGCGAACAGGGCTTATGAAGCCGCAGGTCGCGTGGTGTCGATCCAGGACGAACTCACGAGCAGGCTATTCACCTCCGTAGGCAAGCCGGCATAGTAAAAGAGCGGCGCTCGGGGGGAAAATATTATTCAGGCAAATATTAGCGTTTATATAAAATCGGAGGTATTACGGAATGCTTCGTTCACTTTGGTCCGGCGCAAGCGGCATGATAGCACAGCAGACGCACCTCGACGTAATTTCAAACGATCTCGCGAACGTCAATACGTCGGGGTTCAAGAAACTTCGCGCTGATTTTCAAGATCTCATCTACCAGATCAACAGGGAGCCCGGCGCGCCCGTCGAACCCGACTCCATGGTTCCGGACGGAATTCAGGTGGGTCTCGGCGTGAAGGTAGTCGGCACAACGAGGATGTTCATGCAGGGATCCCTCCAGACCACGGATAACCCCACTGACGTGGCGATTACCGGGGAGGGTTTCTTTCAGGTGACGATGCCTGACGGGACGATAGCCTATACGCGCGACAGCAACTGGAAGATAGACGCGAATGGGCAGATAGTCACGCACGACGGCTACCTTATGGATCCGGGCGCCGTCATTCCCGAGGGCGCGACGGACTTCACGGTCAGCCCGACCGGCGCGATGACTGTGCGGGTTGCTGGCGACATGGAACCAGAGGAAATCGGGCAAATCGAGCTGGCCCGCTTCATCAACCCGGCCGGGTTGAGGTCGATGGGGAGAAACCTGTTCATAGAGACTGCCGCAAGCGGTGCGCCCATAGTGGGCAACCCGGGCGATGAGGGTTTTGGCATGCTGGAACAGAGGGCTCTTGAGATGTCCAACGTACAGGTGGTTGAGGAGATGGTCGAGATGATCGTAGCCCAGAGAGCGTACGAAGCGAACTCGAAGACGATAACCACCGCAGACGAATTCCTTCGGATAGCGAACAACCTGAGGCGTTAAAGCTCATAAGACGATGACTGCCATGATCGCGCTTCGTTCAAATCGAACCGGGAACTCGAAAAAAAACGCGGCGGCCCTTGTGTTCGCGCTCGCGCTTTTTACAATGTTTATGGCGGTTTTGCCGGCATCGGCAGAGGATCTGAAAATTGAGTTCCCCGCTACTATAGAGGCGAGGGAAGGTTCGTTTTACCTCGGCGAGTACGCCGCCCTCTACGGCCCGGACGATTTTATCGACAGCGCGTCCATGGCGCTTATTAGTCCGCTGAACGGAAGTTTCAGCCGCGATGACGTCGTAGCGGCCCTCGGCGGGACAAAGTTCGTTGGCGCGTCCGTTGCTGTCAGAATGCCAGACGTAGTTATCGTGAGTCCTGAGTCCGCTGTCGCGTCCGAGTTGAGAGCGATGACGGCGTGGGAATGGCGAATAGCGGTTGAGGGCCTTGAGTCAGAGAACCCCGCAAAGGGCGAGTTTTCCCTGCCGCCGAGGGTGTTGCCAGGCGCGAGATCCCTCACCGTCAAACTCTTCGACGAGGATGGGCGGAAGTCTAACAAACAGATAAAAGTTCGCTGGTATCAACCGGTCGTCTATGCTACAAAGGCGATTGCGCGTGAGGCGAGGATAGACCCCTCAATTCTGGCCGTGCGCATTGGCATGGCGGGCATGACGACGCCGCTTATCTCCGATTCGGGGCCGCTTAGCCGCCTTACGTTGCGCAAGGCGGTTATGCCGGGCAATTTTATCGCGACGAGCGACGTGGACTCCAAGGCGGTTATCAGGTCAGGCTGCTCCGTAAAGCTTATCGCGTCGGTAAACGGCCTCGGCGTCGAGGTGCAGGGCATCGCCCTTCAGCGTGGCGCGCTGGGGGACATTATCAGGGTAAGAAACCTTTCAACGAGGAAAGTTCTGTCCGGCACCGTAGTGGACGTCGGACTCGTAGCAATTAACGGCAATAATTAAAAAAAGAGATCTGTCTTGAGCTTGTGGGGAGGGAACCCGAATGAAAATGTTGAAAACAGGGAAACTTGCGGTTTTTTTGGCGGCTTTAGTGATCGTAGCGACAGCCTTGCCGCTTTTTGCCAGCTCTTTGTGGGATAACAACGGCAGTCTCTTTGCCGACCGCAAGGCGTCGGGCGTGGGCGACGTCATAATGGTGAGGGTCAACGAGGACATCGACGACAGCGACGAGGGCCAGACAAGTTCGAGCAAGACAACCGACGAAAACGTAAACTCCGGCTTTGGCATCCTGGACTTCATAAGGGCGTTTGGTTTCGGCTCCTCGTCCGCTATGAGCAGCAACACCACGATAGAGCGCACGAAAACGATCGACGCTCGCTTCAGCTGTCTCGTTGTGGATGTGATGCCGAATGGCAACATGGTTATTCAGGGCGACAGACTTCTGACGAGCGCGGGTGAGAAGATGAACGTTCGTTTCTCCGGCGTCGTGCGTCCTCAGGACGTGACTCACGACAATACGGTCGAAAGCATAAGGGTGGCGAACGCCGAGATAGTGGTGGCCGGCAAGGGAACTATCTCGGCATCACAGCGCCCTGGAATCATCAGCCAGATTATGAAGATGATATTCTGAGGTGATGAACTTGAAAACTCTGAAAAATAAAATCGGATATTTTAACGCATCCAGCCGGATCGCCTGTCTCGTTCTGGTTGTCTTTATCGCGCTCGTAGTTTTTTCGGGCGTCTCAGGCGCCGCGACGCAACCTACAGTTCGCCTGAAGGATTTAGCGACGGTCGAGGGCGTCCGCGATAACCAGCTCATAGGGATGGGGCTTGTTGTCGGGCTTCAGGGAACCGGCGATAAAGGGCAGATGGCGATGCAGATGATGTCGAACATGTCGCAGCAGTTCGGCGTGACCGTCGACGCGAAGCAGGTAAGAAGTAAAAACGCCGCTGTAGTTACAGTGACGTGTCAACTCTCCCCCTTCCTCCTCCCCGGACAAAATACGGATGTTATGGTGAGCGCCATAGGCGACGCGAAAAGCCTCGAGGGCGGCGTATTGCTCCAGACCCCGCTGAAGGCGGCGGACGGGCAGGTATACGCCGTGGCGCAGGGGCCGCTCACGCTTGGAGGCTGGACTGACTCGGGTTCCGGGGCATCCACGAAGAAAAACGTCGTGACTGTGGGCCGCATACCAAACGGCGCGATAGTCGAGCAGGGCGTGGATATGGAGTACGCAAACGACGGCGCCGTGAACCTTCTTCTGCGCCAATCCGACTTCACGACCGCGCAGAGGGTGGCTTCCGTCATCAACGAGAGGTTCGGAAACGTGGCGCACGCCTCCGACGCGAGGCGTGTGGAAGTGATGGTGCCTTCGAGCTACATGGGCTCCCCGTCCGCTTTTATCGCCTCCATAGAGGGGATGTCGATCACTCCAGACGCTGCGGCCAGAATAGTGGTGAACGAGCGCACAGGTACGATAGTGATGGGCGGGAATGTCAAGATAGGCAACGTCTCCGTGGCCCACGGCAACTTGACCGTTCAGGTTCGTGAGAATCCACAGGTGAGCCAGCCCAACTCGCTGAGCGGCGGCAGCACAGTCGTCACTCCGCAGACGGACGTCGCTGCGCACGAGGAACGCCCTCATCTCGTAGAGCTTCCTGCCACATCAACTGTGGAAGATCTGACGGCGGCTATGAACGCGGTAGGCGCATCGCCTCGCGACCTTATAGCGGTTCTTCAGGCCATTGACGAGGCCGGTGCTCTGCACGGCGAGCTTGTCATACAGTAGCGGAGGAGAGAAAAATGGCTGATTTCAGCGCGATAAACCGCCCGAGAGGGCTCGACGAGAACGGAAACATCACGATGGACGAGTACCGCAGACAGGAGGCAGCTCTGGAGACGGCCTGCAAACAGTTCGAGGGCACGATGTTCTCGAAGCTCTGGAAAGACATGCTGAAATCGGCGCGCAACCCCTTCGGCGAGGAGGAAAAACGCGAGTTCGGGCCATTGGAGGACACTGTGGTCGAGATGGTGTCCGAGCATTTGAGCGAAAGCCAGGGTGTCGGCGTCTGGAAGGTTCTCTACGACCAGCTCCATGAACGGTTGTCTCTTCCGCCGGAGCTGAAGGCGGAGCGCGACGAAAAACTCGCCGCTTCCGCCGAGAAGAAGTCAAAGGAACCACTTCGCCCGCAGAGCGGCAAAAAAACGGGCGTTGGCAGCGTGGAGTGAGCCGGATATCTCGTTAATATGCTCTTAACAGCACGGCGCTGGACATCGCCGTGCGCCTTGGGGTTGACCAGGCGGGCTACTCCGGGCGCGTGAGCGGGTATGTACATGTATCCTGGCGCGGTAATAATTCATATTTTGAAAAATGCGTCCCTGATATCTCGCCCATGGGCTGATACTCCTCGTCATCTCCGAAATCGAGCAGTAACTGCCGGAATCCGTAGCTGTTTTCCTCTGTGTTGCTCACGGTAAGGCCCATTAGCCGGATCTTGTTCTCTTCGTCGAATTTAATGGAGGAAAGCAATTCTATCGCTATTTTCCAGAAAACCTCCAGCTTCCTGACGGTTTTCGGAAGAGTTTTGCGTCTTGTCACGTCCCGAAAGTCCGCGTATTTTATCTTGAGCGTTACAGTCCGCCCGAAGAAACAGCTTTTTGAAACCCGGTTCCATGTCTCCTGCGCTACCCCCCAAAGTCTTTTTATAAGTTCCTTCTCATCGCAGGAGTCAGAGAGGAAAGTGTTCTCGGCGCCAAGGGATTTCCTGACCCGTTCCGGCATAACTTCGCGGTCGTCGACGCCTCTGGCGAAGAGATAATACATGCGTCCCGCTTTCCCGAACAATCTGACAAGTTCCGCTTCTCCGAATTTTCTCAGGTCGCCTCCCGTGTGTATCCCTGAGTCGCGCATCTTCTTTGCCGTAACGCGTCCAACTCCCCAGAACTGTTCTATTTTCAGCGTCTCGGCGAATCGCTCTGCCTCCTCCGGCGGGATGACGAACATGCCGTCGGGTTTTTTATAGTCGGACGCCACTTTTGCCAGGAATTTGTTGACAGAAACGCCCGCCGAGGCTGTCAGCCGCGTAGCCTCCCTGATCTTCCCGCGGATCTCTTTCGCTATGACAGTGGCGGATCGTATACCGAATTTATTTCTTGTCACGTCGAGATACGCCTCGTCGAGGGAAAGGGGCTCCACCAGGTCGGTGTATTCGAGAAAGATCTCACGTATCTGGGCAGAAATCTCACGGTACACGTCGAATCTCGCCGGGACGAAGATTATTTCCGGGCACCTGGCGAGCGCGGTCAACGACGGCATAGCGGAATGGACACCCCTCTTCCTGGCTTCGTAGCTGGCGGCGGCAACGACCCCCCGTTCGGCGGCGCGGCCAACCGCGAGAGGCTTGCCCTTGTATTCGGGATGATCCCTCTGCTCGATTGAAGCGTAAAAAGCATCCATATCGACGTGAATGATTTTTCGCATCGCCGTTCGCTCATGTACCGTTAAGATTCGTTCGTCATTTCCCGTGACACTTCTTACCACGAGCCGCCCTCTTTCAGTGGCTTGACGAAAGATTTTACAAACACACTGATTGTAAGTATGATATCAGTGTAATTATTATAAAGACGCTTTGCAATCTCTAAACGAATTGTTGGGCATAACATGAGAACGACAGGACTCTCCTTAAAGCGCCGCATTGGGGCGGTAGGTCTGCGCAAACCCCTCCTGGATCGGATTACTCGTCTCGCGTGTCCGCTCTGGTTTGAAATCCTCACATAGGTCTCGCGATGATCCTGCACGGCAGCCCTGTCGCGCCCGATAAGTTCATTGGATACGTTCCGACATTGAAACTTCCGCTTCCGACGGCGCCGAGCAATGTGTCGAGGTTATACAGGTTTTCGACGACGAAAACGTTCCTATCCGCGCAATATTTATCCACTTTGGCATGATCCGCAGGCAGTCTGAGCCCTCCCGCGTCGATCCCTATCATCGACACGCCGATGTCGGTCAAAGTCTTTATAAGTTCCCATGACAACTCAGGTTGGGAAATAACATAGTCTTTTGTTCCGTAACGTTTCTCGCGAATTGTCCCGGTGTGGAACATGACGAAATCGCCCTTGCTTACATTATCCAAATCTACGTCTGTCAAACCTATCTCCTTTCCATTGATGGCGCTAACGTCAAACACCCTTCCGGCGCGTTCGAGGTTATCCATGTCGAACGTGCCGCCCATGATGTCGAAGTGTGTTCCTAAATGCCCGAAAAGATCCAACTCTGACAATATTCTGTCCTTTGAAACAAAACCCTTCGCTTCTTCAATCATCTCCCGAGTCACGTTGACGGACAAGTCTATTATCATAACGATCACTCCTTCACGATATTAGTTTCCTTGGAAACTTAAAAGATATTACTCTATAACGGTTTCCTTGTCAACTATTGTGTTAAAATTATTTTCACGTGAAAATTATTAGAAGGGATGTGAGCCAAAAATGCGCGCAAGCGGTAATTGCGATTCTGTATCAGCAGTCATTGGAGCGCTCAACGAACTGCTGACAGTTTTTGAAGACGCGGAAAACTCGATATATGAAACTATGGCGGAGTGCCTGAGCAAAGGCGACGCCAACGCTTCCGAAAAATTACCGTCATCTCTGTCCGAATGTCACATACTTCATTACATAGGCTGCGGGGAAAACAGCGACGGCGAGCATACAAGCGTCAATGGGAAAACTCTTTCAAAACTGATGCGAATGACAAAAGGAGGCGTTTCCAAACTGGCGGCAAAACTCCAAAAAAAAGGGCTGATACTGTCAGATCAGCCGCCTGAAAATCGCAGAGAGACTCATTATAGCCTTACCGACGACGGATGGAAAATTTTTAGGCTTCATGCCGAACTCCACGATTCCGTACACGCGAATTTAACCCAGCTTATACGTGAGTACGACGAGAACGATCTGTTACTCATAGGCGATTTTCTGAGGAAAGTCATCGACATAGGATCCGCGCCAGAGATCAAGCGGTAAAAACAAAAGACTATAGGCAGCCCGGACTACGAAAGCCATTGGGCGCGGCGTGAGGCTGTAAACAGCATAAATTTTCCGGGGCTCTCCAGCTCCCTGGAAATGGGATTATTCGTAATGCGGATTGTTTTTTTGCAACACGGCGGATAAAATCAGTAAATGAAGTAGAGGATGATATAGAAGCTAAACAATTCATTTTTTGAGCGAGGTGTCAGAGATGCGCCGCAAAAAAATGACGCAGGAGGAAAGGGAAAAGGTGATGTCCATGGACGACAAAGTGACCCGCTGCCCGTGGGCGGAGACAGACCCGCTCTCACAACATTATCATGACGCGCAATGGGGCAGACCCTGCCACGACGAACGTATGCTGTTCAAAATGCTGATTCTGGAGGGCAAGCAGGCGGGGCTGGCCTGGGTTACGATATTGCGCAAATGGGATACGCTCTGCGCTGCGTTCGATGATTTCGCCACGGATAAGCTCGCGGTTTACGGAGACGCGAAAATCACGGAACTGCTCGCGAATCCGGGCATTATCCGCAACCGTCTCAAAGTCGCCGCCGCGATAGGGAACGCTCATGCGTATTACAGGCTGTGCGGAGAATATGGCTCGCTCGACAGCTATGTCTGGAGCTTCACGGACGGCAGGCAGGTCGTCGGCAAATGGGAGACGATGGAACAAACCCCTGTCAAGACCCCACTTTCGGACACGATAAGCCGCGAGTTGAAAGGATTTGGCTTCAAGTTCGCCGGCAGCACGATAATCTACTCATGGCTCCAAGCGGTCGGCGTGGTCAACGACCATATAACGGCCTGCGCATTCAGGGGTTACGAAACAGATATTGAGGACAGACACCTCCCATAAATCAGCGCCGGCCTTGCCCACATATGTGCAAATTCTTGTATCAATTCAAAAAAAGTGATACAATTTCAGAAAATAATGAATATTCCGGGTTATATTGACGAGTTTATGCTGCATATTGGATCAACTCTTGGAAGGGCCAACAACACAGTTGTTAATTACGCCGTAGACCTCGCTCAGTTCGCGGATTACGCTGAAGCTTGTGAGGTTGAGTCTCCGGCTGCGCTTGATATGAATTGTCTGCGCGGTTTTCTCAGGGAACTCTCCGGCTATGGTTTTTCTAAAAGTTCTATCGCCAGAAAACTTTCGGCATTGAGGACTTTTATGCGATTTCTCGTGCAGCGAGGAGCGCTCGACAGAGACGTCAGCGCCGGTTTGAGAGGACCCAGACAGCGGCAGGGTATACCAAGGGCGCTTGCTTACGAGGACATGATGATGTTGCTTGACGAGGGAGTGCGCGGGAACAAAAAAGAGCTGCGGGATTCGCTCATTTTAGAGCTTCTCTATGGCTCAGGGCTTCGCGTGAGCGAAGTTACTTCTCTCGACTGGGACGATGTCGACCTGCCGGAGCGGTGGCTTCGCGTCTCTGGAAAGGGCTCGAAGGAGAGGTTAGTTCCGTTCAGCATGACGGCTCGGGAATTGGTAAATCGCTGGAAATCCCAGACGACTGAGCGGGGGCAGCCGGTCGAGGGAGACGAGCCGGTTTTTTCGGCTGGAAAGGCAAAGGCTCAGCGTCTGACGGATCGCACGGTGCATCGCATGGTCGTTGCGTCTGCGAAGAGAGTCGGGCTGTCTGGGGTGACTCCGCACACGCTTAGGCACAGCTTCGCAACCCATATGCTCGAAAATGGCGCGCCTCTTCGGGTAATACAGGAGCTTCTCGGCCACGAGAGCCTTGTCACTACTCAGCGTTATCTCACGGTCACTACCGAACAGATGAAAAAAAGTTATATGGAGACGCACCCGCGCTCCGGTTTGGAGGATATTGAATAAATGCAGAGCGAGAGTCTTATGGAGGGAACCACGATCGTTTGCGTAAAAAGGGAAGGGCGCGTCGCGATGGCCGGCGACGGGCAGGTGACGCTTGGGTCGCAGGTTGTCAAATCGTCTGCACGGAAGGTGCGGCGGATAAAAGGGCGGGAGAGGGGAGACGTCATTGCTGGTTTCGCGGGCAGCACGGCGGACGCTATGACGCTTCTCGAGCGCTTCGAGAAACAGCTTGACGAACAGCACGGAAACTTGCTTCGCGCGGCCTCCGCTTTGATGAAGGACTGGCGGACCGACAAATACCTGAGACGACTCGAGGCTATGATGATCGTTGCGGACGCATCGGACGTTTTCCTGCTCTCGGGCGCCGGCGACATACTGGAGCCGGAGAACGGCGTGGCGGCTATCGGTTCCGGCGGCGGTTTCGCTCAGGCGGCGGCATTCGCACTTCTTGACAACACGTCGCTTCCCGCGGATGAGATAGCCAACAGGAGCATAGAGATAGCTTCGAGAATCTGCATCTATACGAACAACTCGATAATTCTGGAGGTGATTGGGTGATGCCAGCGCTGATAAAGGACGGGAACTCGCTCATCCCCCGCGCCGTAGTCGCGTATCTGGATCGCTATGTCGTCGGGCAGGACGCCGCGAAGCGCGCCGTTGCGATTGCCCTTCGCAACCGTATACGCAGACGCGTCCTGCCCGATGAAATGCGCCACGAGATAGCGCCTAAAAATATCTTGATGGTTGGTCCCACCGGCGTCGGCAAGACGGAGATAGCCCGCAGACTCGCCAAACTCGTCGAGGCGCCGTTTGTGAAGGTAGAGGCCACGAAATTCACCGAGGTAGGTTACGTTGGGCGCGACGTGGAGTCTATGATAAGGGATCTCGTCGAGGCGTCCGTCCAGATGGTGCGCCGCAGAAAAATAGACGACCTTCAGAATATGGCGGAGGAGAGGGCTGAGGATCGTCTCCTCGATGTCCTGTTGCCAGGGCAGAAGAAAGAGCGCCCCTCGCCGCCAAACGTGTCCGAGATAATGAAGCTTTTTGGCGTCTTCCCCGACGAGGGCGACGAGGTCTGCGCTTCGGAAGGCGCCGACAAGGACACTTTACAGGAGGACGAGGAGAGGTCATCGCACACTCGCGACAAAATGCGCGAGATGTTGCGCGCCGGCAAGCTCGACATGCGCGAGGTCGACATCGAGGTCGCCGAGAGCCCCAAAATGGGCATGAACATAATAGGTGGCGGCATGGAGGAGATGGGTATCAACATTGGCGAGATCCTGGGCGGAATGATGCCGAAAAAACTGCGGCGCAAGAGGATGCGCGTCGACGAGGCAAAGAGGATACTCAGGGCTGAGGAAGCCGAGAAACTGCTCGACATTGAACAGATAAGCAAGGAGGCCCTCGACAAGGCGCAGGAGGAGGGTATTGTATTTATAGACGAGATCGACAAGATCGCCACAGGCGGACAGAGCGGGCGTTCCGGCCCTGATGTGAGCCGCGAGGGCGTTCAGAGGGATCTGCTCCCGATCATTGAGGGATCGACAGTTCAGACAAAATACGGTACGGTACACACCGATCATATACTCTTTATCGCAGCTGGCGCGTTTCACCAGAACAAACCGTCCGACCTCGCGCCCGAGCTTCAAGGGCGTCTGCCGATACGAGTTGAGCTGGGGCCGCTCTCTGAGGCCGACTTGGTCAGGATACTCACTGAACCGGAGAATAGTTTGATCAAGCAGTACGTAGCCCTGATCGGCACAGAGGGCATAGATCTCATCTTCACGGATGAATCAGTGGCGTCGATCGCGAAGTACGCGACAGAGATGAACGCCCAGATGGAGAACATAGGCGCTCGAAGGCTCCACGCAATGATGGAGCACCTCCTGGAGGAGATAAGCTTCGACGCCGGCGAAAACAACGCCGGAGAGCCCATCGAAATAGACGCGGAATTTGTGCGAGGCAGGCTCGAAAGCCTCGTCGAGGACAGCGACGCCAGAAAATATCTATTATAATTCCGTTGGGGGAGTGTGTTTTATGGTTACAGGGATCGCGGCGCAGAAAGACGGGACAGATCGCGTGATCTCCGACATGGAGGATTTGCTCGAGAAGACGAGGGTAGTAAGCCGCGCTCTCCAGAACAGATCCAACAACAGGTCGCCCGATTACCAGAGGCTCGCCAGGCTTTTGACCGATCTGTCGACGGCGAATGTCTACATCATAAACCGCGAGGGGCGGATACTTGGGTACTCCTGGGTGAACGAATACGACTGCTCCATCATGGAGAAACTGCTGCTGTTGAACAAGATGCCGGAGGACTACGTCGACAAGATCAATATGGCGCGCGAGTCGGTTCTGAACCATACCGACAACGGTCATTGCGCCTACTCGGATCAGTTGTGCAGGTATTCGAACAAACACGTTCTCTATGTGCCGATCAACTGCATGGCTGAGAGGCTCGGCACGCTGATACTCGCGCGTTTCGGAGACCCCTTCACGACGAAGGATCTCGTCCTGGCGGAATATCTAGCCACAGTTGTTGGTCTCGAAATATTGAACGAACGCGGACGCAACATAGAGGAGCGAGGGCGCGAGCGCCTCGTCGTACAGATGGCGATGAGGGCGCTCTCCTTCTCCGAGGTGGAGTCCATCAAGCACATAATAGGGGATCTTGGCGGCGCGGACGGAGTTGTTGTGGCAAGCCGCGTCGCGGATCGCGTCGGAGTCACGAGGAGCGTGATAGTGAACGCCCTGCGGAAGCTGGGCAGCGCTGGAATAATCGAGAGCAGAAGCCTCGGCATGAAAGGCACCTATATAAAGGTTATAAGCAATCTTTTTCTCGAGGAGCTTGGCATAAAAGTAGAAAAAAATGACGAAATGACAATGGAGAGCAGGACAGACACATCAAAACTTCGACTATATCAATAAAATTTATTTTGATCATCATTCCCAATATTTCTGAAGAGTACACGAAACATCATGCTATAATTGACTGGGCTAAAGGTTCGGGCTTTTGAGTCCGAAATTTGATGTATAGAGGGCGGTGTGCGTATGCGTGGAGATATGGCATGGGGAGTAATAGAGAAGGATCTCGAAGGCCTGGGTAAGCGTATCGAGGCCACTTCTCAGAATATAGCTAACATGAACACCCCGCGTTACGCGCGCAGGGAGATCTCCTTCGAAGATCAGCTCAAGGAGATAATAGACGCCCCAAAGCTCCTTCCTCTCAAGAGGACGAGCCCAAAGCACATTTCGAACGTCAAGACGGATCTGGGCGAAGTCGTTCCCGGTGAGAGGCAAGTGGGATACGAGGTTTACAGGCTTGACCGGAACAACGTCGATCCGGAGACGGAGACGGCTGTACTCGCCGAGACAAGGATGATGCATCAGGCAATGACCAGGGCGATCACTCGCAAGATCGCGTTTTATAGAAGGGCAATAGGAGGCGGCGCGTAATGAGAATTTTTCGTTCGATTGACATAGCCGGCAGCGGTCTTACGGCCAATCGTCTATGGATGGACACGATCTCTGGAAATCTCGCGAACGTCAACACGACGCGAACGCCGGACGGGGGGCCTTACGTCCGCAGGGTTCCTATTTTCAACCAGCGTCTTATGGAGGCCATCGGCGCTCAGGATAACCGGATCAAGAAGGGCTGGTTTGGCCTTTATTCGGCCTCCGGAGTGAAGGTGACGGACATCGCCGTTGACCCGACTCCGCCTCGCCTCGCCTACCAGCCGGATCACCCGGATGCGAACGAAGATGGCTACGTAGCCTATCCGAATGTAAACGTCGTGCGCGAGATGACCGACATGATGGTCGCGAGCCGAGCCTATGAGGCGAACCTGTCGGTAGTAGAGACAGGCAAGACCCTCTGGAGCGGCGGGCTCGACATAATGAGAAGTTAGTCGTTTTTCAATAACGCTTGAAAGTTTCGAGAGCCGAGTTAGGAGATTCACCTTTATGGACGAGGGCCTTCAGGATAAATGCTGGCCCTTTTCTGCGTAATGGGGGGGCGAATTTGCGCGAAACGATCGCCAAAGGGATTTTCATCAAGAATTTAGCGAGGTGGACTCTGATATTTTTTTGCTGTGTAATGGCGCTGGGCAGGTTTGCCCAGTTTTTTGCCGCCAGCACTAGAGTCGGGGAGGAAATTTTCTGGCCGGGGATTCTGATTCTCGTGGGCGGAGTTTTTGCGTTGCTGGTCTTCAGTTTGACAAGGGTGATAAAGTACGTAAAATGTCTCAGGAAGTGACAGCCTGTATATTAGAGAACGACGCCAGGGCGATAACCAACCCGGCGTTGTTCTCACGTTTAACGTTGTTTCACAGGCTCGCTGAAACTATGTCCTGTGCCTCTTGCTGGATTTTTTTCAAGTGTTCCTCGCTCTTAAAGCTCTCCGCATATATCTTGTACACATCCTCCGTGCCAGACGGCCGTGCAGCGAACCAGCCATTTGCCGTGACGACCTTCATGCCGTCAATTGGCTGGTCGTTGCCGGGCGCCTTCGTCAAGAGGGCTGTGATTGGCTCGCCAGCCAGTTTTTTGGCCCTCACGTCCGAGGGAGAGAGTTTTTTCAGCTTCGCCTTTTGCTCCGGCGTTGCGGGAGCGTCGATGCGCTGGTAGAACGGTTTGCCGAACTTGGCTGTCAGCTCGCGGTAATGGCGCGACGGGGTGAGATCCGTCACGGCCATTATCTCGGCTGCCAAAAGATCCATCACGAAGCCATCCTTGTCCGTAGTCCACGTCGTGCCGTCCATCCTCAGGAACGACGCCCCGGCGCTCTCCTCCCCTACGAAACCGAACGAACCGTCTATGAGGCCATCCACAAACCATTTGAAGCCGACCGGCACCTCGCAGACCTGCCTGCCTATAGCGGCTGCGGAGCGATCGATGATGGAACTGGAGACGAGGGTCTTTCCAATACGGGCATCCTTGCTCCATCCCTTCCTGTGGGTCATGAGGTAATTCGACGCCACCGCGAGAAAAGCGTTCGGATCCATCAGGCCTTCGTCCGTCACGATCCCGTGGCGGTCATAGTCCGTGTCGTTTCCGAACGAGATGCCGAACATGTCCTTGTGTTCGAGAAGGCCGGCCATGGCGTAAGGCGACGAGCAATCCATGCGGATTTTCCCATCCCAGTCGAGCGACATGAACGAGAACGTCGGGTCGACGTAATTGTTCACGACGTGCAGGTCGAGCTTGTAGATGTCCGTAATGGGGGTCCAGAAGGCTATGCCGGATCCGCCCATTGGGTCTACTCCGATTCTTATGTGAGTTTTCGCTATTTTATTCATGTCCACGATGTTCGCGAGATCCTTGACGTATGGGATGACGTAGTCTATGAATTTTGTGGTCTCCTTAGCGATCGCATCTGCGAACGGCAGGCGTTTTATGCCCTTGAGATTTTTTTTAATCAGTTCGTTCGCGCGTTTCTGTATTTTGCCCGTCACGTCAGGCGACGCCGGCCCGCCAGACGGGGGGTTGTATTTGATGCCGCCGTCCTCTGGAGGGTTGTGCGACGGGGTTATGACTATGCCATCGGCGCTGGACTCCGGGTGTTTTCTGTTCCAGCCGAGGATAGCGTGCGATATGACAGGCGTCGGAGTATATCCGAAGCCCTCCTGCACCCTCAATTCAACGTCGTTTGCCGCCAAAACCTCGATAGCCGTACGCATAGCCGGTTCGGAGAGCGCATGGGTGTCCATGCCTATAAACAGCGGCCCGGTGATGCCAGATTTCTTTCTGAGTTCTGCAGTCGCCTGGCATATCGCCAATATGTGCGACTCGGTGAAACTCTTTTTGAACGAGGAGCCTCTGTGTCCGGACGTGCCGAACGCAACCGCCTCGGAGGCGTTCTCCGGGTCTGGCGCCTCCGTGTAATACGACGAGACGAGGCGAGGAATGTTCACAAGCATCTCCTTTGGCGCTTTTTTTCCCGCAAGCTTGGATATTACCATGATCTTAAGCCTCCTTCGAAGAATTTTAGTGGGCGATAATTTGTCGCTATTAATTTATATCTTTATTTAAACTCTGACCAGAGGGGAAAGTGCTGAAGATAGTAAGAAAGAGAGAAAACAAAATATTATATTTCTTCACAATCCCTCAACGCGCCGCGCTGATTATCCCGTCGAGCCCGGTGAGAAAATCAGATATTCCCTCGTGTGTTCTGTAGTGAGCTATGTCATCCATGTGCGTGACGTCACGGTTGCAGATGGCGACGAGCGCTCCTGCCCGCCTCGCTATCGCCGGGAACTGATTTGCCGGTGAGACGTTCAGTGACGATCCGAGGACTATAAAAACGCCGGCGGCCTCCGAGGCAGTCCACGAGGCGTCCATGGCGTCCTCGGGGAGGCTCTCGCCAAACAGCACCACGCCAGGTCTCAGCTTCCCTCCGCACTCGCAGGGAGAGCCCGCTATAAAAGCCGCCTGCGTCGAAGGCGCGCCGCACTCCATACAGCGCACTTTGCCGACGGAACCGTGCAGCTCGTAAATTTTTTTCGACCCCGCGTCGGCGTGCAGACCGTCTATGTTCTGAGTGATGATACAATCGATGAGACTGCGTCCCTCCCAGTCGGCCAGTATCTTGTGTCCTGCGTTCGGACGGGCGTCCTTCATCTGTTCAAACCTGTGGGAGTAAAAGCTGTGAAATGTAACGTAGTCGCCTCGCATAGCCTGATACGTCGCAAGTTCCATCGGGTCGACGTTTTTCCAGAGCCCGTCTTTAGAGCGAAAGTCTGGCAGGCCGGAGTCGGTGCTCATCCCTGCGCCCGTAAATATCACGGTTTTATTCCCGGACGCGGCCATCCGGGAGGCTATTTCCGCCAGTTCGCCGCTTTGTTTTTTCGCGTCCATAGTTCAATCGCCCCCTCGTAGGAAAGTATACCATGTAAAAATATGCTATACTCGCTGGCACTGGTGTTTCTCCTTAAGATTTTTTAATTTTTTAATTTTTGGGTTGCGGATCAGGGCGAAGTTGAAAGAGTGTGAGGCGGCGTGTGAAAGTTATTCCCAAGGACAGGGTTATACTTAGTTTCAGCAGGGAGAACCCGCATATTACGCGTTTTTTGGAGGCGACGGTATGGGCAATTACACGTTCTGCGGAGTCGACGCGGTTGAACTGGCCGAAAAGTATGGCACGCCCCTGTACGTTATGTCTGAGGACGAGATAACTCGGAGGCTGCGGGAGATCAAGAGCTGTTTCGAGGGAGGTCGAGCGGATCGCGCGACGTTTTTCGCGGCAAAGTCCTTCCTCACGAAGGACATGTTGCGTATTTTGACTAGGGAGGGCGCCGGGCTTGACGTCGTCTCCGAGGGCGAGCTCTACCTCGCTCGCGAGATGGCCTTCCCCCCTGAACGGATCGCGTTTCACGGCAACAGCAAGACTGAGCTCGAGATAACCCGGGGGATAGAGTACGGCGTCGGCAAGTTCGTGAGTGACAGCGTAGAGGAGATAGAACTGATAGACGCCAGAGCGCGTCTCGCCGGCGTCAAGGCGCACGTCCTCATAAGAGTCGCGCCCGGTGTCGAGGGGCACACCCACAGACATATCTCCACCGGAGGCGCCGACTCAAAGTTCGGTCTTTCTCTTTCGTCGGTCACGGAAGCGATCTCGCTCTGCGGGGTTTTTAAGAACGTCTCGCTCGACGGTTTTCATTTTCACGTCGGCTCCCAGTGCATGGACAACAGTGCCCACGTAGAGGCTCTTCGCGTCATTCTCACCATGATGCTGAAGCTTCGAGACACGAACGGTTTCGAGGCGCGTACCCTCGACATGGGCGGCGGTTTCGGCGTCAGGTACACAGACAATGACTCGCCGCAGCCGATAGCCGAGTTTATCTGCGGTATGACGGAGTGCGTAGGAAAATTCTGCAAAGAGAGCGGGATGACGATGCCGGCGCTTATCGTGGAGCCGGGACGGTGGGTCACGGCTGAGGCCGGCATAACGCTGTACACTGTCGGTAGTGTGAAGCGGATACCGGGAGGAAGGACATATATCGGCGTCGACGGGGGGTTCCCGGACAACCCGAGGCCAGCCCTCTACGACGCGAAGTACGAGGCCGTGCTAGCGAACAAATTCGGCGTCCCGCCCGAGGAGACTGTCACGATAGCGGGGAAGTGCTGCGAGAGCGGCGATGTCTTGATTCACGACATCGCGCTACCGAGGGCGGCGAGAGGTGACATAATAGCCGTGCTAGGAACAGGCGCGTATAATCACACCATGGCCAACAACTACAACAAAAACACGATACCGGCCATTGTAATGATAAAGGACGGAAAACCGAGGCTTTCCGTCCGACGTCAGAGTTTCGCGGCGATGTTCGCTGGAGATATCTAAAATTATATTTTCACCGCTTCAGCGGGCCGAACGTATCTGGCGTATCACGTCGATGATGGTTCCGTCGCGCCACTCCACGATGCCGACAATTCTCTCATCCTGCCAAACTGGCTCCATGGCGCCGCTCATCTCGCGAGCGCGGGCGCGGAGCTCGTCGACAGGCACGAGCGGCAGTTCGTCGCCCCCTTTCGCCTCCTTGCACGCGTCTATGAGATCCGGACGGTTTGGGTTGATCGTGATGCCATACTCCGTGACGAGCGCGTCCACGACCTCGCCTGGGGTAGTCACGGTGTGAACCTTGTCGACGAGACACGGTATGCGGCCGCGCATAAGGGGCTGCGCGATTATCGTCAGCTTCGCGCCGGCCGCCGTGTCCTGATGACCACCAATGCCATGCAGCAGCGAACCGTCGGCCTCCGTGTTGACGTTTGCGTTAAAATCGGTGTCGAGCTCCGTCGCGCCAAGGATGACAACATCGAGCCAGTTCACTGCGGCGCCGCAGTTCCACGGGTTCGCGTACCAGTCGGCAGATATTTCTATGTGTCTCGGGTCGGACGCGATCGACTTCACAGCCTCTTCGTCGAAAGACTGCACGTCCATGAGTTTTTTGAGCAGGCCCTCCTTCAGCATGTCCACGAAGTAGCCGGTTATGCCCCCAAGTCCAAATCCGCCCCTTATGTGCCGATTCTTCATGGCTTCCTTCATGAAAGCCGTGACGGCGAGCGGGATGCCGCCGGCGCCTGTCTGGAAATTTATGCCGTCCCGGAAATATTGTGACGTCTCTATCAGTTTTGACGCGTATTTCGCAATGAGCAGACGAAGCGGGTCGCGCGTAACACGGGTCGTACCCGAGACAATCCCGGCAGGGTCGCCGATGCTCCCGACCTGTGCGACAAAATCGACGCAGGTTCCGGGTATGGATACCGGCGCGATCGGATAGTGCTGGAGGTTGTCCGTGAGGGCGACGACGCAGTCAGCGTGAAGTGCGTCCGTGAACGCGTAACCTATCGACCCGCATGCGGATTTCCCTATCCGTCCGGAGATATTGCCGCCGATGTCGGCGACCGGCGCCGCTATGAAGGCAACGTCTATGTGGACATCTCCTGACATGACGGCCCTGGCCCTCCCGCCATGGCTTCGCAGGACAACGGGGATCTCCATGCCGCCCTCTGAGACGAGCGCCCCTATAGGGCCGTTGACTGACCCCATGATACGCCTTATCACCCCTCTTTTGATGTGCGGGATGATATCCTTGTGGATGCCGAAGAGGGCAGTTGGGAAGATGGTGAGGTCGCGGATGCCGCTCGACGCGCAGGCCTCTATGACCTGATTCACAATATAATCGCCGTTTCGGAGGTGATGGTGAAATGATATCGTCATCCCGCTTTTGAGGCCGGACGCTGATATCGCTTCGCTTACGCCGCTTAGCAGCTTCGCTCGGTCGTTCGGGGTCACAGCCCTTATCCTTCCGCCCCGGCCGAAGCCCTCCGGCATGCGTTCGAACGCGCCGGAGTAGAGTTTTTCGGCAGTGTTTCCGTATCCGTCGATGTGGGACGGGATGTCTCGCTGTACAGTATTGAGCGTCATTTTTCCTGCCCCCTCTGTTCGTTGTCCGTAATGCCGGCGCGAGCGAGCGTGAACTCGGCCCTGCGAACGACTGGGAGGTCGACCATGCGGCCATCCACAGATATCGCTCCAAGTCCGCGCCGAGTTGCGTCCTTCGCGGCAGATACGATCTTTCGCGCTTTTTCTATTTCAGCTTCCGAGGGGGTGAAGACCTCGTGGACTATCGGTATCTGGTTGGGGTGAATCACGCTCTTGCCGTCATATCCAAGCTGCTTTATAAACTCGGCCTCGCGGCGAAGCCCTTCGTCGTCCGTTATCCTCGGGTATACCGTGTCGAGCGCGTCCACTCCCGCCGCGCGTGCCGCTACGATCAACATCCTTCTCGTCCACTCGAGTTCGACGCCGCTCGCGCTGCGGTTCGTTCTCAGGTCGGCCGTGAGATCCTCGCCTCCTGGGATGATTGCGGTCACCCTTGGGGAGGCGCTCGCTATATCGTATGCCCGCCAGACGCCGAGAGCGGTCTCGAGAAGGCAGAATATCTTCGTGACGCCGGCCGGGAGGGAAGCGGCGGATTCGACAGAGGACAGTTCCTCGTCGAGCGCCTTTATGGTTCCGACGCTCTCGACCTTAGGGACTCTCACCCCGTGAACGCCGTGCGGAACGATGGCGGCCACGTCGTCACGCCAGAAGGCGGTGTCGAGACCGTTGATTCTCACAGTCACCTCACATTCCCCGAAGGCGCCGCGTTTTAAAATCTCCCTGACGAGAATGCGCGCCGAATCCTTCTCGTTAACGGAGACCGAATCCTCGAGATCCAATACCAAGCCGTCCGCCCCGAAAAGATATCCGCGCGTCAGCATGTTGGGGTTGTTACCCGGCAGATAGAGCATAGTCCGTCTCATGATGCGCCGCCTCCCACTAAGCGCAGGTAAGCCGCCTCGACCCTGGCGCCGAGGACGATGTCGAGCGCGCCGTTATCCTGCACGCTAACGACGACCGACTTCGCTTCGGTTTTGCCCTCCAGTTCGTCCAGCACCTGATTGACCTTTTTCGTCATCGCGCCGGCAAAGCGGGAGACGGCGGCGCCGCTGATCTCTATCTGCCTTTCCCCTGTGGACTCAGTGACGGTCACGAGGCAGTCCATCGACTCCAGCGTGCCTGCCTGAGCTGTCCGTGCGTTATCCCTGATGGTCATAGAACCCCTCCTTAATATATTTTCGGGTATAATTATAACCCCGGAGGTATTTTAGTGCATAGGATGCTGTCAGTACATATCGCGGCGCGCACATTCGAAAAGGATTCCCAAACCACGGAGATTATTATAGTCATTAATATTTTGTTGATTCCTGTCAAGGCAGCAGTTTCTAAAATATTAAGGTGGATTTTGTATTTTACAGTCTGTTTGTGTCTAACAGCGTCGTTATATTACCTTTTAGCGCGCAACTTTGTCAATCGCTTCTTTTTCTTTTCGTCTGTGCTGCCACTCGCGCTGATATTTTCGCTGGTATTCGCGATGCTTCCGCAGCCCCTCTTCTTTTTCGGTCTGTATCTCCTCTGGGGTTTTCAACTTGTCCAGGCATTGCTATCAGCTTGTCTCACGCGAGATCATCTATTTGTCATCGCTGCAGCGAAAATATGTCAGCGTATAGTTGAGCCGAAATCTGAGACAGTGCGCCGGATATAGAGCATTTGAGACGGATATTGATACTTTGCGCCGTTTTCAGAGACTGTTCCCGGGGCCGGGACTTTGAAACGAAATCTGTCGCGCGTGAACCTGATATTGATACTTCGCGCCGTTTATTGAGATTCGTGAAGCATTTTCCTGAGACGATTATTGTTCCTTTGGCACGCTTATCGGGAGACTCCAGCTTGAAGATGCCCGGCGCTCTTCGAGCTTCTCTCGCTGGGCTTGCTCCTTGGGAGAGTAAAGGCTTCATGACACAGCGGAAAAGGAAAGTCAAACCGGGGGAAAGCAGGTGATTTAGCCTCATTGCGGGTTGTCCCCTCGTGCCATAGCCTCGTTTTCGCCGCCTGTGACAAGCCCTCTGTGTCCCAAGGCAGGAAAAAGGAGGCTTGAAGGCCGGAGGGAGGCCGGGAGGCCGCAAGAACGATGCATTGAGGCCATTGAGAGGCCGGGAGGTTGGATAAAGGACACTTCAAGGCCGCAAAGAGTCCAGGAGGTCTTCCCCCCTGTGTCGTCTTGGCGTTTTTTGATTCAGATATGCCGTACATTGTCGCCGGTGAAGTATCACGGCGCGTTTTCGCGGGGGTTTTGCCGCCGTTGTTTTGTGCCCTCATATCTCTTTGTCAGTTCATTTTTGAGGATCGCCTGACAAGGCGAAACACTTCCCAGAAGATTTTGAGGCGCCATTTTTCAGCGGG